>RFNE01000227.1 GCA_009927375.1 Actinomycetota bacterium
TACGCGGGGATTCGTGCGAAGCAGGCCAAGCAGAACGTGCCGGGATCGACCAAGCGACTCGGCATCGGCATGAGCTCGTACTTCGAGATGTGTGGACTCGCCCCGTCACGCGTGCTCGCCTCGTTGAACTACGGCGCCGGTGGTTGGGAGGCCGCAACGGTGCGCGTGCTGCCGACCGCGAAGGTGCAGGTCGTCACCGGAACGTCACCGCACGGCCAGGGACACGAGACCTCATGGGCGATGATCGCCTCGGAGAAGCTCGGCATCCCGCCCGAGGACATCGACGTGTTGCACAGCGACACCGCAATCGCACCACTCGGCATGGACACCTACGGCTCGCGTTCACTGCCAGTCGGTGGTGTCGCGATCGCGGGTGCATGCGACAAGGTCATCGACAAGGCACGACAGATCGCCGCGCATCAACTCGAGTGCTCTCCTGAAGACCTCGCCTTCGACGCCGGCACCTTCAGCGTGAAGGGTTCACCGGATCGTGCAGTGCCGATGGCGGCGATCGCGTTCGCCGCCTTCACGGCACACAACCTGCCCGACGGCATGGAGCCGAACCTCGAGGCCCAGTACACCTACGACCCGCCCAACTTCTCGTGGCCGTTCGGCACGCACATGTGCGTCGTCGAAGTCGACACCGAGACCGGCAAGGTCGACGTGCTCAAGTACGTCGCCGTCGACGACTGCGGAAATCAGATCAACCCGCTGATCGTCGAAGGCCAGGTGCACGGTGGAGTCATTCAAGGTCTTGCACAGGCGCTGTACGAGGAGGCGGTCTACGACTCCGACGGCAACCTGAAGACGTCCACGCTCGCCGAGTACCTCGTGCCCGCGGCGTCTGATGTTCCGCCGATCACCACCGCCCACACGGTGACGCCATCACCGACGAACCAGTTGGGCGTGAAGGGAATTGGCGAGGCCGGAACGATCGGTGCGGCATCGACGGTGATCAACGCCGTCATCGACGCTCTGTCAGGCCTTGGCGTGACCGAGATGCCGATGCCAGCCTCCCCACACAACGTGTGGAAAGCACTGCAAGCGGCAAAGAAGTAGGACGAAGGGAACCACAGTGATACCTGCAGCATTTGACTACAAGCGAGCAACATCGGCGGCCGAGGCAATCTCGCTCGTCAGCCAGTACGGAGACGACGCAAAGTTCTTGGCGGGTGGACACAGCCTGATCCCGCTCATGAAGTTGCGCCTCGCCCAGCCGGGAGTGCTCGTCGACATCGGTCGACTGAACGACCTGTCCTACATCACCGACAAGGGTGACTACATCGCGATCGGTGCGTTGACCCGGCACATGCGGATCGAGAACTGTGACTTACTGAAGAAGGAAGTTCCACTCCTCGCGCACGCCGCAAGCCACGTCGGAGACGCCCAGGTTCGCCACCGCGGAACGATCGGTGGCTCGATCGCGCATGCCGATTCGGCGAGCGACCTGCCCGCCACCACGCTCGCGCTCGGCGCGACGTATGTCGCCACGGGCCGAAGGGTGAGCGCCTGATCGCAGCCAAGGACTTCTACAAGGGCTTCCTCGAGAGCGCACTCGCGCCTGACGAAATGCTCACGGAGATCCGCGTGCCGAAGCTGAACATGACGGGTTGGAGCTTCCAGAAGTTCAACCGCCGTGCCCAGGACTGGGCGATCGTCGGCGTTGCCGCGTGGAAGAGCAAGAGTGACTCGGGCGTTGCCCTCGTCAATATGGGCTCGACGCCGATCCTCGCCACGAGCGTGAGCGCAGCCGTGAACAAGGGTGCGTCTGCTGCGGACGCCGCCGAGTTGGCCGCCAACGAGGCAGAGCCACAGAGCGACCTGAACGCAAGCAGTGAGTATCGAGTGCACTTGGCTAAGGTTCTCGTTCGTCGAGCCCTTGAACAAGCCACGTCGTAACCAGTCACGCATCCTCGCGATCCTCTCGCGCTCCCCACGACGCACCCGCGTCGTGTTCGTTGCGCTCTATCTCGTCATCTTCATCTGGTCTGCGAACCGCTTCGGAGTTCCCGTCGACCGCATCGCCGTCACCGCGTGGATTCTCGCCGCGTTTGCGTTCGCCAACGTCGGTCGCCCGTGGCGGGCGCAGCGCGACATGCTGCGCGACTGGTCGATCTTTGCGGGAATGCTGTTCGCCTATGAATACTCGCGCGGACTCGCCGACCAGCTCGGACGACCCGTTACCTTCACACTGCTGCGCGACATCGACCGGGCGATCTTTTTCGGTGTCGACCCCAACGTGTGGATGCAACAGAAGCTGAACATCTCGAGCACGCTCGCGTGGTACGAGTACCCGCTCGCCGTCACGTACATGACGCACTTCATCTTCCCGCCGGGTGTCGCGGTCGTGCTGTGGTGGGTGTCACGCACGCAATGGGTGCGCTACGTGCGCCGATTGACGATCCTGTTCTTCCTCTCCGTGGTCACCTACGTCACGTTGCCCGCCGCGCCACCGTGGATGGCGGCGCGCGATGGCTACCTCGACCCGGTGCAGCGAATCACCGCGCGGGGCTGGTCGAAGATGGGCCTGCACACGGTGTCGAAGATCTTCGATCGCGGGGCTGCGATCTCCAATCCGGTCGCCGCACTCCCCTCACTCCACGCGGCGTGCGCGCTCCTCGTCGTTGCATTCTTCTGGAAGCAGATGCCACGCATCCTGCGTCCGGTCTCGCTCGTGCTCCCCGCGGCGATGGCGCTGTGCCTCGTCTACTTCGGCGAGCACTGGGTGATCGACGTCGTCCTTGGTTGGCTGTACGTGGGTGCGGCCTTCTGGCTCGCCTCGCGATACGAAAACCGACGCGTGTTGCGTCGGAGCTGACTCAGAACTCGATCTGCGCAGCCGCTCGCGTCGCGATATACGGCTTGAAGTACTTCGCGCGGATCTCGTTGTGTAGCGCGCTCTCGTCGTACTCGCGCCAGCCAGCGACGTCGTCGAACGTGGCCACGATGAGATAGTCGGCGTTCGTCGGTGCGGACACACCAAGATCGGGTCCGCAGCGATAGTCGCGCACGCTCGGGATCTGGGCGACCATGTCGTGCAATACCTTCGTCACCGTCTCGTGATAGTTCGGTGGAACGTCGTCATTCCAGGTCAGGGCGACCACGTGCTGGAGCATCAGATCAGCCCCGCGTATGCGCCGCCGTCGACCTGCAGGTTGACTCCCGTGACGTACTTGGCACCCTCTCCGCAGAGAAACGCGACGACCTTCCCGAAGTCCATCGGATCACCGATGACTCCCGCAGGCACGCCGTCTGCCGCGCCTTCGAGCGACTCGCCGTACAGCTGGCGAATGCGATCGGTGGCGTGTGAACCGGGTTGCACGGTGTTCACCGTGACTCCGTCCTTTGCCACCTCGCGCGAGACCGTCTTCAAAAACGATGTGAGTCCGGAACGCGCCGAGTTCGACAGGATGAGTGTGGCGATCGGCTGACGCACCGAGCTGGACGTGATCGCCACGACCCTGCCCCAACCGCGCGACTGCATTCCGGGGATCGCGTCCTTGCACATCGCCACGGTTGCAAGCATGCTGCGCTCGAGTGCGGGCTGATAGTCCTCGATGTCGATCGAAGTGAACGTGCCGGGCTTCGGTCCGCCGCCGTTGGCGACGAGGATGTCGATGTGCCCGAGGGCTGCCGTCGCCTTGGCAACGAATTCGCGCGCCCCTTCGATGGTCGACACGTCACACACGATGCCGATGCATCCCTTGCCGATCTCCGCGACGGCGCGATCGAGTTTCGCCTGGTCGCGACCACAGATCGCCACCTTCACGCCTTCGTCTGCGAGGGCTTTTGCACTGCCGAATCCAAGGCCTGCCGAGCCCGCAGCAACTGCGGCCGTCCTGCCTGAGATTCCGAGATCCACGACAGGAACGATAGTTGCGCGTGCACTACCCTGAAGAGCGTTAGGTGGTGAGAAACCCCATGAGTGGGGACCGTGCAAACGAGCGTTTCCTAGACGCAATCGCAGACGCTGAGCCGTATGCGTATTGGATGGACGACGCCGACGAACCAGACGCCAATGCGATGCTCGTGCATCCCGAGACGTGCGACCTGTGCATCATCGGCGGCGGATACACGGGACTCTGGACCGCAATTCTGGCCAAGGAGCGCGACCCATCCCGCGACGTCGTGCTGATCGATGCCCACGAGATCGGGTCTGCAGCGAGTGGACGCAACGGCGGGTTCATGGACTCGAGCCTCACGCACGGCATCGCAAACGCCCAGGAGCGCTTCCCCGATGAGGTCGGCCTGCTCGAAGACCTCGGTCTCGAGAACATGAACGAGATTGAGTCGGCGATTCGGCGATACGACATCGACTGCGACTTCGAACGCAATGGTGTGATCGAGATCGCCAGCACACGGCACAACGACAACTACCTCGAAGAGCTCCTCGAGGACTACGAGCAGTTGCGCGAACTCGGCCACAAGGTCGAGTGGCTGGATGAGCAGGCCGTGAAGCGCGAGGTGAACTCGCCAATCTTCACGGGCGGAATGTGGTGCAAGGACACCGCCGCCCTCGTCGACCCCGCTCGCCTCGCGTGGGGTCTCAAGCGCGCAGCCGAGAGCCTCGGCGTGCGCATCTACGAAGACACCAAGGCCGTCGACCTCGAGCACTCGGGCAGCGGCATCACGGTGACCACCCCGCTGTCGTCGATTCGTGCACGGAGGGTCGCACTTGCCACGAACGCGTTCAAGCCCCTGCTCCGTCGCATGCACAACTACATCGCTCCGGTCTACGACTACTGCCTCACCACGGAGCCACTCACGGCATCACAACTGGACTCACTCGGTTGGAAGAATCGACAGGGTCTGTCCGACATCTCCAATCAGTTCCACTACTACCGCCTGACCGCCGACAATCGCATCCTGTGGGGTGGCTATGACGCGGTGTACTTCTTCGGCGGGAAGATGAACACCGAGCTCGAGTCGCGACCCGAGACGTGGGCGAAGTTGTCGCGTCACTTCTTCGAGACGTTCCCCCAGCTCGAGGGCGTGCGCTTCTCACACGCGTGGGGCGGCGCGATCGACACGTGCAGCCGCTACAGCGTGTTCTGGGGAACCGCGATGCGCGACAAGGTCGCCTACGCGATCGGCTACACCGGACTCGGTGTGGCGAGCACCCGCTTCGGCGCGCAGGTGATGCTCGATCTCTTGGACGGACGCTCGACGCAGGCCACGCGCACGAAGTTCGTGCGCTCGAAGCCGATCCCGTTCCCACCCGAACCGTTCCGCTTCTTCGGAATCCAGGCCACGCGATGGGCACTCAATCGCGAGGACAAGACGGGCAAGCGCAACCTGTGGTTGCGCACGATGGACCGACTGGGACTCGGTTTCGACTCCTAGGACGACTGGGCGTAGCCTTCAGGCGATGGCCGTCGCACCACTGACAACCGTTGCCGACGTGCGCACTGCACTCGCGGCCAACGATTACCTCGCCGATGACGGACTGGCCACCGCGGTCTTCCTCGCGCTCAGCCTGAAGCGCCCACTGCTCCTCGAAGGTGAAGCTGGTGTCGGCAAGACCGAACTGGCCAAGGTCATCGCCACGATGACCGGCGGCGAACTGATTCGCCTCCAGTGCTACGAGGGCATCGACGCCGCCCAGGCCGTCTACGACTGGGACTACTCGCGCCAGCTCTTGCACCTGCGCAGCCGAGGCGACGGGTGAGTCGCGCACGAAGGACACCGCAGCGCTCGAAAGCGAGCTGTACAACGAACGATTCCTGATTAAGCGCGCACTCCTGCGCGCTCTAGACGCGCGCACGACCGCGCCGGTGCTCCTCATCGACGAGATCGACCGCGCGGACGACGAGTTCGAGGCCTATCTCCTCGAGGTCCTCTCCGACTTCCAGATCACGATTCCCGAACTCGGCACGTACAAGGCGACAACTCCGCCGATCGTCGTGCTCACGTCGAACCGCACGCGCGACGTGCACGACGCGCTCAAGCGTCGCTGCCTCTATCACTGGGTTCAGCATCCATCCTTCGAACGCGAAGTCGCCATCGTGCGCATGCGCGTGCCGCAGGTTTCCGAGGCACTCGCCAAACAAGTCGCAGCAGCTGTTGGCAGTCTGCGCCAGATGAACCTCTACAAGCCACCAGGCGTCGCCGAGACGATCGACTGGGCGACCGCGCTCGCCCGACTCGGCGTACGCGAACTCGATGACAGCGTCGTGGCGGCCACGCTCGGCACCGTGCTCAAGTACCGCGAAGACCACGACAAGGTCACCGAGCACGGGATCGGACACTTGATCAAGCAGGCCTTCGACAAGGGTCTGCTGTCCGGCTGACGCATCCGATGACGCTCACCCAACGCTCGTCTGCCGAGCACATGGCGGTGTCGTTCGCTCGCGTGCTGCGGGGTGCGGGGCTGAGCGTGCCACTCGACTCGGTCCTCACCTTCATCTCCGCACTCGGTCTCACGTCGATCACCGACCGCGACGCCGTCTATTGGGCCGCGCGTGCGACCTTGATTCGCAGACCCGAAGATCAACCACTCTTCGATCGCGCCTTCGCCGTGTTCTGGGAACAGCGCGCGGCCACTGGTTCGCCAGAAGATGACACGTCGACCACGAGCGTCACGCTGCTCGTCGACGACGAAGACATCGACGGCGAGCCTGGCGCATTGGACAAAGACGGCGAATCGATACACCTGCGGTTCTCTGCCGTCGAGACGCTGCGCGACAAGGACTTCTCAGCCTACACACCGGACGAGCTCGCCGAGTCGACACACCTCATGAATCGCCTGCGCGTGACGGGTCCGCGACGGTCGTCGCTGCGCCTGGTTGCCACACCTCGTCGCGGTACACGGCACGACATGCGCGCAACGGTGCGCGAGGCTCTCGCGACCTCGGGCGAGCCCCTGCATCTGCGCAGACGTCGCCGCAGTGATCGCCAGCGACGACTGGTCGTGCTGCTCGACATCTCGGGATCGATGGAGCCGTACTCGCGAGCGATGTTGCGCTTCATGCACGCCGCACTCGTCGGTCGTCAGCGTGTCGAAGCGTTCGCCTTCGGCACTCGACTCACTCGCTTGACCAAAGACCTTGCAGAGCGTGATCCCGACCGGGCGCTCACGAGAGCGTCGTCGCAAGTTCCCGACTGGAGTGGCGGCACTCGTCTCGGCGAGAGCCTGCGCACGTTCAACGACACGTGGGGCGTGCGCGGGATGGCACGCGGATCGATCGTCGTCATCGTGAGCGACGGCTGGGATCGAGGCGACCCGAGCGTCCTCGCCGAACAGATGTCGCGACTCTCGCGCGTCGCCTTCCGCACGATCTGGGTCAACCCACTCAAGGTCACCCCCGGGTACGCACCCCTCGCCCGCGGCATGGCCGCAGCGCTGCCCTATGTGGACGAATTCGTCGAGGGACACTCACTTGCCGCCCTCGAACGACTCGCAGACGTCATTTCCGCCGATTGACTACAACTCATGCGCGATTTGCTCGACGAACTCGACGGCTGGAAGGCCCAGGGCAAGCGAATCGCCCTTGCGCGCGTCGTCGACATTGAGGGGAGCGGCCCACGCGATCCCGGCGCCGCGATGGCGGTCAACGAAGACGGCGACGTCATCGGATCGGTCAGCGGAGGTTGCGTCGAGGGTGCGGTCGTCGCAGAAGCACTTGCGATGTTGAACGGCGACAACTCCCCGCGTCTCGTCACCTTCGGCTATTCCGACGACGAAGCGTTCGCCGTCGGGCTCACGTGTGGCGGCATCATCCATCTCTTCCTCCAGCCGCTCACCTTCTGAGATGGACCTCTACTCTCAGTTCTCCGAGCGCGTGCGCCGCAACGTGCCGACTGCGCTCGTCACGGTGATCGATGGCCCACACGTCGGCGCGATGCTGCTCTTGTCCTCGGGGTCCGAGCCGCTGGGTTCACTTGGCGATCCCGAACTCGACCGCGTGGTCGTGCGTGACGCCCAGGGCGAGATCGAAGCCGGTCGAACGAGCGTGCGCCACTATGGACCGCAGGGTCAAACAACACCCGAGGATCTCGCCGACACGCCCACCGTGCGGGTCTTCGTCGACGTCTATTCACCACCGCCAACGATGTGGATCTTCGGTGCGGTGGACTTCACTGCCGCCCTCGCCAAGGTGGCAAAGGTGCTCGGCTATCACGTCGTCGTCTGCGACGCACGCGAGGTGTTCGCCACACGACGTCGCTTCCCGATGGCCGACGAGGTGCTCGTGTCATGGCCTGGACCACTGTTCGACGAACGCGGTCACCAGCTCGGGCCGCGCGACGCGGTGTGCATCCTCACTCACGACCCCAAGTTCGACGTCCCCGCAGTGCAGGGAGCACTGCGCACCGCCGTCGGCTACATCGGCGTGATGGGCAGCCGCAAGACACACGCCAAGCGACTCGAGCGACTCGCTGAAGTCGGCGTCACCGACACACGTGATCTCGCCCGCCTGATGTCCCGATCGGGCTCGACCTCGGCGCACGGACTCCTGAGGAGACCGCAATCTCCATTTGCGGTGAGATCATTGCGCGCCGCACGGGCCGACTCGCACCGTCACTGCGTGACGGCACCGGCCCGATACACAAATAACTAGACGAGCGGGTTGGCGAACCGCGACCAGGACAAGATGCGGTCCTCCATGAGGTGCAGTTCGACGCTTCGTCCGGTCCGCGGTGCCTGGATGATCGCACCATCGATTCCGAGATAGAGCGCCACGTGGCCCGGTCGCCACACGAGATCACCGGGTTGGGCCTCTGACTCACTCACTCGTGACGACACGTCGTATTGCAGTGTCGATCCGCGGGGCAACGACACGCCGCTCGACTTCCAGGCGAAGCGTGTGAGTCCGGAACAATCGAGTCCGATTCCCGGTCGCTCCGCGTTTTCCTCGTACGGCACACCGAGCTGGGTCAGCCCTGCCATCACCGCACGCTGACGCGCCACGGACGCATCCCGCCACACCGCACGAAGCTTGCGCATGTCGAGATCGAGGAAGACCGCGACACGTGCGGCGAGTCGATCGGCGTACAGCTGATACAAGTCGTAGGCGTCCACGTCGCGTCGATCCGCAAATCGACTGATCGCCTCGAGTGCTTCGGTCGCCTCGGCCACGATGCGGGCCTCCTGACCCGCGGGCATGGGCGTCGCGCTTGCCGGCTGGGCACAGAGGCCGAGGCCAACGAGGCAGACGGCAATGACGGCTGCGACTCGACGGGAGGTATGGATGTAGCGAGAACCAAGGTTCATGGGGGTGACCGTTTCTGCCGGGGCGACCTCGGGGGGTCAAGGTCGCGCTGCGGGAACAATATGTCAGGTATGTAACAGTGTAATTCATCAAATCGTAATAATTGGGCATCCCAGGAAGTCCTGATTTGGCACGGGTTTCACGGGGATTGCCCGAAACTCGGGCAAGATGCAGGGGTGAGTTCCCCGACCCGCCTCGTCCTCCTCGCAGGGGGTGCTGGGAGGCGTTTCGGAGGAGGTGAGCACAAGCTGACGACGGTCGTCTGCGGTCGCCCGGTTGCCGACTGGGCCGTGGAAGCCGCCCTCGAATCCCACGTCGGGCCCCTCGTCGTCGTCACAGGGTCGACCACGATCGGTCTCCCGGCCGATCTCAGCCCACGTGCCCGGGAATCGATTGCCACCTTCGGAGAACCCCGCTTCGTGCACAACCCCGCATGGGACGACGGCATGGCGACCTCGCTCCAAGTTGCACTTTCGGTGAGCGACGGCGCAGAAGCGTGATCGTCGGTCTCGCTGACCAGCCGTGTGTCACTCCTGAGGCGTGGCGCGCGGTCGCCGAGTCGCACTCCCCGATCGCCGTGGCAACCTACGGCTCACGACGTGGCAATCCCGTTCGACTGCACGCGGCGCTGTGGCCGAACCTGCCACGCACGGGCGACGAAGGAGCGCGCGGGCTCTTTCGCTCTCATCCCGAACTCGTCGAAGAAGTAGCCTGTTCGGGGTCGGCACTCGATGTGGACACGCGTGACGACATTGCTCTCGTCGAGGAATGTCTCGCGTCAAGAAAGAGGAACCGCTAATGGATCTCCATCACGAATTCACCGTCAACGTGCCGGTCGACGAAGCATGGCGCGTGCTCACCGACCTCGAGCGCATCGCCCCCTGCCTGCCCGGCGCACAACTCACCGAGGTCGAGGGCGAGACGTACCGCGGCCAGGTGAAGGTCAAAGTCGGACCGATCCTCGCCCAGTTCAAGGGTCAGGCAAGTTTCGTCAGCCGTGACGACGCCGCGCACACCGCAACGCTCAAGGGCGAGGGTCGCGACACGACGGGCAAGGGCAATGCCTCGGCAATGATCACCGCCGAGTTGACCGCCGTGGATGCAACTCGACGCGTTGCGTGGTCAACACCGACCTCTCGATCTCCGGCAAGGTTGCACAGTTCGGTCGCGGCGCACTCGCCGACGTGAGCGACAAACTCCTCGCCCAGTTCGTCGAGAACCTCAACCAACTCATCGCCTCCGCCCCTCCTCCTCCGGCGACCTCAGCACCAGCACCGCAGACC
>RFNE01000157.1 GCA_009927375.1 Actinomycetota bacterium
CCGAGCGCAACCATCGACTCGCTGCGGGTCTCGCGCCAACGCACGGGGCGGCCACTGCGCTTGGCGAGCATTCCGAGCAGGACTTCTTCGGGATAGGCGTCGATCTTCGCGCCGAAACCACCGCCAACGTCAGGGGTGATGATGCGCACGACGTCTGGCTCGACTCCGAGCGTCGTGGCGATGCGGGTCTTCGCACCTTGTGCGTGCTGCGAGGAGATCCACTGGATGAGTCGGCCGTCGTGCCACACCGCTGCACTTCCGCGCACCTCCAGCGGACACGGTGCGACGCGCTGGTTGTTGATGCGCGCACGAACGACGACGTCGCAACCGGCGAAGGCGTCGTCGGCGATGCCGGGCATGCCGAACACCGTCGAGTCGACGACGATGTTGCTGCCCACTGCGTCGTACAGCGGAATCGCACCGGGTGCCATCGCCGACTCCATGTCGACGTATGCCTCGAGGACGTCGTAGTCGATGATCACGCGCTCTGCTGCGTCTTCGCCCTGGTTGGCGTGCTCGGTGAGCACGACAGCGACGGGCTCGCCGACGTAGCGCACCTTGCCGCTTGCGAGCAGCGTGCGCGCGACTGCTGGGTTGTACGTCGCGGGAATGTCGACGAGCTCGAGGTCGGTTGCGGTGTAGATCGCCACGACACCGGGCATCTCGAGTGCATCGGCGGTGTCGATCGAGCCGATGTTGGCGTGTGCCACGGTGCTGCGCACGTAGGTCGCGTGCAACGCGTTCGCGAGCAACGGCTCGTTCAGCATGTCGTCGACATAGACCCCACCCGTGGTGAGGAACTTCGGATCTTCCTTGCGCTGAACTCGATTGCCGAGGATGCTGCCGGCCACGTGGACTCCTTTGGGTTGGCGAACCGAGGCTACTGAACGAGCGTTGCTACGGCGTTAGCGGCTGGAGAGGAATCTCACCCTTTGCGCGACGGTCCGCGACTTCGATCGTGCGCACGACGAGCGCACCCGACACCAGCGTGTACGGCCAGCGCTCCGGGAGAGTCGCGGACAGCGCCGGAATGTCCATCATCGGCAGGCGTCGTTCATTGGGTTGGAGATAGCCGAGCTGGGTGCGAATCGCGTCCCTCAGTCCCTCGGGGGTCTTCAAGTACAGGATCTGATCCTGCAGTGTTTCCACGACGTCTTCATACGCGCGGTATTCGCTCTCGCGCTGGGCGAGAACCTCACGCTGGTGCAGCCACGTGCGCACGGGGAACACGAACATCGTGACTGCGAGCGCGATCACGAGCACCACGCCGAGCGGCATGCTGGCGATGCGAAAGCCACGATGGCGAACGAGGTTCGACTCGGTCAATGACACCTCCATATTGTGGTCGCCCACGGGTCGAAAGTGAGGGAGTGTCGCCGTCAGGCAAGCGGTGCGAGCGCCGCGCGACCCTTGAATGTCGCCCGTGCGCCGAGTTCTGCCTCGATGCGCAACAACTGGTTGTACTTGGCCACGCGGTCGCTGCGGGCCGGTGCACCGGTCTTGATCTGTCCGCAATTGGTGGCAACGGCGAGGTCGGCAATCGTTGCGTCCTCGGTCTCACCGGAGCGATGGCTCATCACGCTCGTGTAGCCGTTCGCATTCCCGAGCGCGATCGTGCGCAGCGTCTCGGTGAGCGTGCCGATCTGGTTGACCTTGATCAGGATGCTGTTCGCACACGAACGCTCGATCCCCATCTTCACGCGCTCGACGTTGGTGACGAACAGATCATCCCCAACGAGCTGGATCTTCTTGCCGAGCGCTGAAGTGAGCGCGGCCCAACCTTCCCAGTCGTCTTCGGCCATGCCATCCTCGATCGACACGATGGGGTAGCGGTCGACGAGCGAGGCCCACCACTCGCACAACTCGGCGCTCGTCATCGAACGACCTTCACCGGTGAGGTGATACTTGCCGTCTCGGTACAGCTCGCTCATCGCAGGGTCGAGGGCGATCGCGATGTCGGTTCCCGGCGTGAAGCCCGCGGTCGTGATTGCCTCGACGAGGATCGCAATCGCCTCTTCGTTGCTGCGCAGATTGGGTGCGAAGCCACCTTCATCGCCGACCGCAGTCGACAGTCCGCGCTTGTGCAGGAGCGACTTGAGTGCGTGATACGTCTCGACGCCCCAGCGCAACGCTTCCGAGAACGATGGCGCG
>RFNE01000301.1 GCA_009927375.1 Actinomycetota bacterium
ACATGGACGCGCGCAGATCCAAGACGTCGCCATCGGTGGGACGCGCGACGGCAAGGTGCTCGCCTACACGCTGAAGGTGTACCAAGACGCTGGCGCATTCGTCGACATCGGCTCGATCCTCGCTCCATTCATGACCCGACCGATGGCATCGGGCGTGTATGCGATCCCACGCATCGACGTGCACACCGTGTCGGTGACGACGAACACGACTCCGACCGTCGCCTACCGCGGCGCGGGTCGACCGGAAGCGACGGCGGCAATCGAGCGTGCGATGGATCTGTTCGCCGCCGAGCTCGGGATGGATCCAGCCGATGTTCGCCGCAAGAATCTGATCCCCAAGTTCATGGAGCCGCACACGACGGCGATCGGCCAGACCTACGACGTCGGCGACTTCGAAGGCGCGCTCGACCGCGCGCTGAAGACGCCGACTATGCGCAACTTGCGTGCCGAACAGCGCGCACGTCGCGAGCGTGGCGACCGCGTGCAACTCGGCATCGGCGTGAGCGTGTACGTCGAGATCACTGCGGGAACGTCGTCGAGTGAAGATGCCAAGGTCGAGGTGCTGCCAAACGGTCGCGCCATCGTCTACACCGGCACGTCACCGCACGGTCAGGGACACGTGACGTCGTGGTCGATGATCGCATCGGAAGAAACCGGAATCGCGATGGAAGACATCGACGTCGTCTGGGGCGACACCGACCTCGTTCCCGTCGGCGGTGGAACGATGGGTTCGCGCTCACTGCAACTGGGTGGTGCAGCGGTGCAGAAGGCTTCGCGCGAGTTGATCGAGCAAGCCAAGAAGCATGCGGCACGACTGCTCGAGGCCAACGAGGCCGACGTCGTGTTCGACCGCGATCATGGTGCCTTCCACGTTGCTGGCACACCGGCGGTCGCCAAGACGTGGGCTGACGTCGCACTCGCCCAACAGGACGATGGTGGGCTCTCGCAGTACACGACGTTCCCGTCGGCCGGCCCGACGTTCCCCTTCGGCTCGCACGTTGCCGTCGTCGAGGTGGACGTCGAGACCGGTCAGGTTCGTCACGTGCGTCACGTCGCCTGCGACGACGCAGGTCGCGTACTCAACCCGCTCATCTTGGATGGACAGATCCACGGCGGCATTGCTCAAGGCGCGGCGCAGGCACTCCTCGAAGAGGTTCGCTACGACCAGGACGGCAACCCGAT
>RFNE01000147.1 GCA_009927375.1 Actinomycetota bacterium
TCACGCTTGCTCATGCCGTTCGCCAATTCGCGGCGCAGGGCGTCTTCGAGTTGTTCTTCGGTCGCTGGTTCCGGCGGAAGCGCACCCTCAAGGACGATCACGTATTCACCGCGCGGCTCGTGAGTGCGGGCGTGCTGCACGGCCTCGTGGAGCGAGGAGCGGCGGATCTCTTCGTGCAACTTGGTGAGCTCGCGCGTGACGACGACCTGACGCAACGGTCCGCAGGCGACCTCGAGATCGGCAAGCGTGCGTTCGAGTCTGTGCGGTGCCTCGTACATCACGACGGTGCGACGCTCGGCGGCGATCTCCGCAAGGATCGCAGAGCGTTCCTGACCGGATCGGGGAATGAATCCTTCGAATACAAATCGCGACGTGGGGAGCCCACTGACGACGAGTGCCATGATGACGGCCGCCGGTCCCGGGATCGCAGTGACGTCGACGCCACTAGCGATTGCCGCCCGCACGATGCGCTCGCCGGGATCGCTGATGCCGGGCGTGCCCGCATCGGTCACGAGCCCGATGGTTTCTCCGGCGAGCAATCGCTCGATGACCTCGCGTGACGCGTCGTGTTCGGTGTGTTCGTTGACCACGATGTAGGTCTTGCCCGACAGTCCGAGGTGCGTGAGCATGAGACCGGTTCGTCGGGTGTCCTCGCAGCACAGGGCGTCGCACGATGAGAGGGCCTCGATCGCGCGCTGGGAGAGGTCTCCGAGGTTGCCGATCGGCGTGGCGATGAGTACGAGTGCGCCACTCACGACGAGCGCACCTCGATCGGCGAACCGACGCGCAGACCCCAGCGTTCGAACGACCCGGACGCTGCCTCGATGACGAACTTCGAGCCACGCACCGGTGCACCGACGCGCCACGGTGAAAGATGTGAGACCTTCACGACGACGCCGTCGCGGTCGACATAGGCGACGTCGAGTGCGAAGCGCATGCCAAGCGTGTGCACCCAACTGCACGGTTCGATGACGAGGGCGGTCTCGGTGGTGGACTTGCCGAGGAGGCCGACGCGACGCGCGCGTGGATTGTCCGCAACGTCAGCGCTGGCGAGCACGCGACCATCGGAGACGAGCCACGCAGAGCGGAGTGGTGGCTGGTTGCCCATGGCGACTAACTGTTGTGTCGAATCTCGAGGGTGTCGCCGTCGACGACTTCGTAGTCCTTGCCTTCGACGCGGATCTTGCCGAGCTCCTTGGCCTTCGTCCACGAACCGATGGCGAGGAGTTCGTCCCACGCGATGACGTCTGCGCGGATGAATCCGCGTTGGAGGTCGGTGTGGATCTTGCCGGCACACTCCGGCGCCTTCGCTCCCGCGTGGAACGTCCACGCGCGCGTTTCCTTCTCGCCGGTGGTGAAGAACGTGCGCAGACCGAGCAGGTGATACGCGGAGCGAATCATGCGCGGCAGTGCGCCTTCGCCGAGCCCGAGAGCCTCGAGCATGTCGATGCGGTCCTGGCCGGTGAGCTGAGCGGCTTCTGCCTCGAGCTGCACGCTCATGCCGAGCACTTCGATGTGCCCCTCGCTTGCCGATCCCGGCGGTGCGAGTTCCGCGCGCACGCGCGCTTCCATCTCGGGGATGGTGTCGAGTGCGTCTTCGGCGACGTTGACGACGGCGAGCACCTCGCGGGCGGTGAGGAGGAAGTGCGGCGCGAGCAGTTCGAGATCATCCTTGCTGAGTCCCGCGCGATACAGCGGTCGACCCTCGGAGAGATGCACATGCGCGCGCTCGAGTGCACCCATCTCGTCTCCGAGTGACTTGTCCATGCGCGCAGCCTTCTGCGCGCGATTCATGCGTGTCTCGACGGTCTCCAAGTCGGCGAGTGCAAGTTCGATCTCCACGACGCGGAGGTGTTCGAGCGGGTCACTCGGTCCGGGAATGTCGTCGTCGACGAACGCGCGCAACACGAACACGATCGCATCCACCTCGCGGATGTTGGCGAGGAACTTGTTGCCGAGACCTTCGCCCTTGCTCGCACCCTCGACGAGACCGCCGATGTCGACGACCTCGACGGTGGCGTACACCGTCTTTTGGGTCTTGGACATCTCGGCGAGTGCCTCGAGACGGGGATCCAGCACCTTGGCCACACCGATGTTCGGGTCCTTCGTGGCGAATGGGTAGGGGCGGCAAGCGCGGCCCCGTTGGTGAGAGCGTTATAGAGGGATGACTTGCCCGCATTCGGGAGACCGACCAGACCGAAGCGTTCCATAAGAGATAGTCACGCTATCCCTGAGCCCAATGTGGCGCGGGGCAGGGGGATTGTTACTATGGCGGTAGTAATAATTATCCCGCCAGCGGGATGAGGAGCACGCCCCCAATGACCACCTTCGATCTCGACCTCAGCAAGTACTCGCTGGGTTGGAGCGACGAAACCGAATATGCCTTCGTGCCCGAGAAGGGGATCAACGAAAACGTCATCGAGCAGATCTCGTGGTGGAAGGGCGAACCGAAGTGGATGCGCGACCTGCGCCTGCGTTCGCTGAAGACCTTCGAGCGCAAGCCGATGCTGCCGTGGTTCTCGGTGAACATGCCCGACATCGACTTCAACGACATCTACTACTACCTGAAGCCCGCGGCTGCCCAGACCGACGAGTGGGATGACCTGCCCGAGCAGATGAAGAAGACGTACGAAAAGCTCGGCATTCCCGAAGCCGAGCGCAAGTATCTCGCCGGTGTCACCTCGCAGTACGACTCCGAGGTCGTCTATCACCGCAACCGCGTCGAGCTCGAAGAGCAGGGCATCTTGTTCTGCGACATGGACACCGCACTGCGCGAGTACCCAGACCTCGTCAAGCAGTACTTCGGTTCGGTCATCCCGATGGGCGACAACAAGTTCGCCGCACTCAACACGTCCGTGTGGTCGGGTGGGTCGTTCATCTACATCCCGCCGGGCGTCGAGTGCGAGATGCCACTGCAGGCCTACTTCCGCATCAACTCAGAGAACGCCGGACAGTTCGAGCGCACGCTCATCATCGCCGACGAAGGCTCGAAGGTGCACTACATCGAGGGTTGCTCCGCACCGGTGTACACCAACGATGCATTGCACTCCGCGGTCGTCGAGATCGTCGTCAAGCCGAGCGCACACGTCACCTACACGACGATCCAGAACTGGTCGCCGAACGTCTACAACCTCGTCACCAAGCGTGCACGAGTTGAGGCCGAGGGCCACATGGAGTGGATCGACGGCAACATTGGCTCCAAGCTCACGATGAAGTATCCGAGCGTGTATCTCGTCGGCCCGAAGGCCACGGGAGAAGTGCTCTCCGTTGCGTACGCAGGACCTGGCCAGCACCAGGACGCGGGCGCCAAGATGGTGCACGCTGCACCCGAGACGTCATCGAAGATCGTCTCCAAGTCGATCTCCAAGGACGGTGGCATCACGACCTACCGCGGTCTCGTGCGCGTCGAGGAAGGTGCAACGGGCTGCAAGAGCCACGTGCAGTGTGACGCGCTCATCTTGGACGAGGACTCCGAAAGCCGAACCTTGCCGTACATGGAAGTCGGCGAGCGCGATGCACAAATCGGTCACGAGGCAACCGTGTCGAAGATCGCCGACGAGCAGCTCTTCTACCTGATGAGCCGTGGGCTCACCCAGGAGCAGGCAATGGGTATGGTCGTCAACGGCTTCATCGAGCCCGTCACCCGCACGCTTCCCATGGAATACGCCGTCGAATGGAGCCGACTCATCGAACTCCAGATGGAAGGATCCGTCGGCTGACACGTCAGTCGTGCCGCGAGACTGTCCACCATGGCGATGCGATCAGAATGCAAGCACTTCGAGTCCCGCACGTACGCGAACGGCGACACGATGCGTCGCTGCAATCTCGGTCTCGCTCCCGACGCGCCGTGGCGTTGCCCGGAGGACTGTGCGAAATATGAGCGTCGCATGGTCGACGTCGCCTGGGCGCACGGCACACTCGTTCCACCTGCGACTCCGGTCGAGCCAGACAGCCTGAACGACGGCACTGCGGCCGCAGTGCTGGACGAGGCTGCATCGATCATCGAAGCCGCGATGGGGGACGTGCTCGCCGATCTCAACGACAAGCGCAAGAACAAGAAGAAGAATCGCGACAAGAAGAAAAAGAAGTAGATGACCACCCTCACACTCCCCACCGTCGACGAAGAGATCTGGCGCTACAGCCGCATCAACGAACTCGATCTGTCGACCTACGCTCAGGCACGGTGCACACCGTCGTCACTGGCGCCGACGGAGTTCTCTCCTCGACGCCACAGGATCACGTCGGTGTGGCGATGACGAACGACCCGGACGTGTTCGCCGAGATGAACCGCACGTCGCCCGACGTCGTCGCTCTTGTCGTCGCGCGCAACACGGTGCACCCGCAGACGGTCGTCGTCGAGCGCACGGTGTCGTCGTCCGGGATCGTTGCCTTCCCTCGACTCATCATTGACGCCGCGGAGAATTCCGAGATCACGGTGATCGAGCGCTTCACATCAGCCGATGGAGTTGCCTCGCTCGTCGTGCCGGTCGCAGAGATTCGTGCGGCACAGTCGGCGCGCGTCACCTACCTCGCGATCAACGAGCTCGGAGCGAATACGTGGCAGATCGGCCACCAACTTGCCGTCGGCGAGCGCGACTCCAACGTGCGCATCTTCACCGTCGCACTCGGCGGCGACTACGCGCGCGTGCGCGCAGAGGTCAAGCTCGTCGGACAGGGTGCGAATGCTCAGCAGACCGCGCTGTACTTCGCCGACTCGACGCAGATGCACGACTTCCGCACGTTGCAGACGCATGAGGCTCCGCGCACGCACAGCGATCTGCTGTTCAAGGGTGCCGTCAAGGACACCGCCAAGAGCGTGTACACCGGGCTCATCAAGATCACCGAGAACGCAACGAAGAGCGAGGCGTTCCAGACGAACCGCAACCTCACGCTGTCGCATGGCGCGTGGGCCGAGAGCGTCCCGAACTTGGAGATCGAAACCAACGACGTGAAGTGCAGCCACGCTTCGACGGTCGGCCCGATCGACGACGACCAGCGCTTCTACCTCGAGAGCCGCGGCATCCCGACCGAGGTGGCCGAGCGGTTGGTGGTGTTCGGATTCTTCGACGAAGTCCTCGAGCGTCTCCCAGCGTCTGCGTTCACGGCCGAACTGCGCGCCAAGGTGGCAGCGAAGTTGGGGAGGACGATCTAGATGGCGACCAAGGTGTGTGCACTCTCCGATCTCGAGCACGGCAAGGCCCGCAAGTTCGATGTCAACGGCAGGGCGGTGGCGATCGTGCGTATCGACGACTCGGTGTATGCGATCAGCGATCGTTGCAGTCACGCAGACGTTCCGCTCTCCGATGGCGAGGTGTACTGCGACACCAAGGAAATCGAATGCATTCGCCATGGCAGCGCGTTCAGCCTCGAGACCGGCATCCCCCAGACGCTTCCCGCAACCCAACCCGTTCCGGTCTTCGTCGCCCGCGTCGTCGACGGCACCGTCGAGATCGACATGGAGGTCGCCTCGTGAGCACGCTCGTCATCACCAATCTGCAGGTGAGCGTCGCCGGCAATCAGATCCTCAATGGCGTGAACCTCACGATCTCCTCGGGCGAGGTGCACGCGGTGATGGGTCCGAACGGAGCCGGTAAGTCGACGCTCTCGGCCGCCATCATGGGCAAGCCCGGCTACGTCATCACCGGTGGCAGCGTCACCTTGGATGGCGTCGACATGCTCGCGCTACCGACGTGGCAGCGTGCGGTTGCCGGACTCCACCTCGTCATGCAGTATCCGACCGAGGTTCCCGGAGTGAAGCTGAACGACACGCTCGCTGAAGCGCTCGGCGCTCGCGGGCGCTCGATTGCGACGTTGGACGCAACGATCGCCAAGGAAGCCGCGCGCATCAACTTCGACCCGGAACTCGTCCAGCGCCCACTGAACGTCGACCTGTCCGGCGGAGAGAAGAAGCGCAACGAGACGCTGCAGCTCGCATTGCTCGAGCCGAAGATCGCGATCCTCGACGAACTCGACTCGGGCCTCGACATCGATGCGCTTCGCGACTGTGCGCGCCGCGTCGAGGACGCCACGCGCGAGACGAACCTCGGTGCGCTCGTGATCACGCACTACAGCAGGCTCTTCGAGGAGCTGAAGCCAGACTTCGTACACATCCTCGCCAAGGGCAGGATCGTCAAGAGTGGTGGGCCGGAGTTGGCCGACGAACTCGAGCGCGACGGCTACGCCGCGTTCGTCTGATCGGGCGTCACCGATCTGCTTCTCTACTGGCAGACTGAAGAAATGTCAGACGTACATCCCAACGTGACTCGCGTAGTTCAAGCGGCGAAAGAGCGGGGTCTTGAGATCACGACGCGCAGATTTCCCGAGGGGACGAAGACCGCCCAAGACGCTGCAAACGCAATTGGTGTGTCACTCGGCCAAATCGTCAAGAGCCTCGTCTTCGCCGTTGACGGTGAGATCGTCATGGCGTTTGTGAGTGGTGCGAATCAATTAGATGAAAAGAAGTTGGCTCAGGCAGCGGGTGGATTGAAGTGTTCTCGTGTTGATGCAGATGCGGTGAGGGAGGCGACAGGGTTTCCGATCGGTGGGGTGCCGCCGTTTGGTCACAGCACTCAACTGCGTGTGTTCGTCGATC
>RFNE01000169.1 GCA_009927375.1 Actinomycetota bacterium
GTCGGCACCCAACCCGGAACCTCGATCAAGTTGAACACCGGTGGCGCGAAGGCATCTGCTGCCAGCAACACGGCGTGCGTATCGATCGGGCGTGAGTCGGCAAAGGCGAAATAGCCGCGCATGAGCGAGCGGCCCGATGGCTTGCCGACCGCGAAGCCCAAGTCGTCTGGATGGAGCCGCATGTTCAACTTGCTCATCAGCGCAAGCGGAATGTTCTCGCGGTTCGGATCACGTGCCTGACACGACTCGAAGGGCGGCAACTCTGGCGGCGCGATGTCGACATGGTGCAGTCCAACGGAGGCATCCGGAGCATCGCCGAAGGCGCCGATCGCGCGGATTGCGGTTCGTCCATCGACGATCATCGATGCACTCACCGTCGTGAACCGACGCCCTTGCTTGATGACCTCGGTTGCGATCTCGAATCGACTCGGCGGAAGTGGCGCGAGGTAGTGCAGCGTGAGCGAGATCGGATCGTTGCGACCAGACGCATCGCGCATCGCGGAGTTCATCAGTGCCATCACGTATCCGCCGTTCGCATTGCCGCGGATGTCCCAGCCGTCGTGCACGTCACCGACGTAACGACCCTCGCCGATGCGCTCGACGCGGGTTGCATCGTCGAAGGAAAATGTCACGGCGTCAGACTAGGACACGCCATTAGTGTGGAGAGGTGGCCAAGTTCTCCGCGACGACACCTATTTATTACGTCAACGCCAAGCCACACCTGGGTCACGCTACACCACGATCGTCGCGGACGCCGTCGCCCGTTGGCACCGCCTGTGTGGAGACGACGTGCACCTCCTCACGGGAACCGACGAGCACGGACTGAAGATCCAGCAGGCCGCCGAGGCCCAGGGCGTGTCGCCGAAGCAGTTCGCTGACTCGATCGCCCCGCTCTTTGCCGAGGCGTGGAAGCGCCTGAACATCACGCACGACGACTTCATCCGCACCACCGAGGAGCGTCACGCGCTCGGCGTGCGCAAGTTGCTCCAGGCCTGTTACGACGCGGGCGACATCGAGTCCGACATCTACCGTGGCCACTACTGCGTGCCGTGCGAGGCGTACTTCCTCGAAGACGAACTCGACAAGGGCAATTGTCCGATCCACGCCAAGCCGACGACGTACGTCGAGGAAGAGAACTACTTCTTCCGTCTCTCGCGCTTCGAGGATCGCCTCCTCGAGTGGTACGCACAACATCCGAATGCGATCACGCCGAGCTTCCGCATGAACGAAGTGATCGGCTTCATCAAGGGCGGATTGCACGACTTTTCGATCAGCCGCAAGACGCTGAAGTGGGGCATCCCCCTGCCGTGGGACGACAGCCACGTCACCTACGTGTGGTTCGACGCACTCGCCAACTACATCACGGCACACGGCTACGGCACCGATGACGCGCGCTTCGCGTCACGTTGGCCGGTCGACTACCACTTCATCGGCAAGGACATCATTCGCTTCCACTGCGTGTATTGGCCCGCGATGCTCATGTCTGCCGGCATCGAGCCGCCGAAGGGTTGGGCGGTCGGTGGATGGCTGCTCACCGACGGCGCGAAGATGTCCAAGACCGCGGGCAACGTGGTTGACCCGCTCGATCTCATCGATGACTTTGGCGTCGACGGCTTTCGCTACTACGTGCTCGCCGACACGAACTACGGCAACGACGGCGACTTCACCCTCGAGGGCATTACGAGTCGCTACAACTCCGACCTCGCCAACAATCTCGGCAATCTGGCTGCGCGCGTCGCCACCGTCGTCGAAAAGAAGTGTGGCGGCATCGGTCCCGCACCGGCCGCCGATTCGGCGCTCGCCGCAGTCGCCGCAGAGAGCGTGCGCGCAACATCCGAAGCGTGGGCTTCCGTGCAGCCGAGTCGTGCACTCGAGGCGACCTGGGATCTCATCCGCGCGACGAACGCACACCTCGAGCAGCACGAGCCATGGAAGCTGGAGCCAGGTGAGGCCGTCGACCGCGTGATGGGTGACGCACTCGAAGCGCTGCGCATCGTCACGATCCTCGCCCAGGTCGCACTCCCGACGACGACGCAGGAGATCTGGTCTCGACTGGGACTGAGCGGATCGATCGCCGACATGCGCGTGGGTCGCGACACGGCATGGGGGCTCTACCCGGCGGCCTCACCGTGACGAAGGGACAACCGCTCTTCCCGCGCAAGACGCTATGACGAGCTCACCCATGTGGGTCGATACCCACTGCCACGTCTACGACGAGGCGATGAAGACCGATCACGACCAGGTGTTGAACACGGCACGCGCGAATGGTGTCGCCAAGATGATCGTCATCGGCACGGATGCCACGACGAGTCGTCAGGCGATCGACATCGCCGCCCAACATGACGACGTGTGGGCAACGGTCGGCCTCCACCCGCATGACGCCAAGGATGGCTTTGCGCCGCTGCGGGGCATGTTGGATGAACCAAAGGTCGTCGCGATCGGTGAGTGTGGCCTCGACTACTACTACGACCACTCGGACCGCGCGGTGCAGCGCGACGTGTTCGCCGAGCAGATCGCCGTCGCACACGAACGCAAACTGCCCCTCGTGATCCACACGCGCGAGGCGTGGGACGACACCTTCGACGTGCTCGACGCGTGTGGCACGCCCGAGCGAACCATCTTCCACTGCTTCACCGGCGGCGAACACGAGGCGCGTGAATGCGTGAAGCGCGGCGCGTACCTTTCGTTCTCCGGCATCGTCACGTTCAAGACCGCAGACGATGTGCGCGAAGCCGCACGCTGGTGTCCACTCGATCATCTCGTGATCGAGACCGATGCACCGTTCCTCGCGCCAGTTCCTCACCGCGGCAAACCGAACGAGCCCGCACTCGTCGCCGTCGTCGGCACGTACATCGCCGACCTGCGTGGCATGGATGTCGCCGAATTCGCACGCGTCACCACGCACAACGCGAACCTTGCGTTTCCCGGCATCGCCCCTTAGCGTGACTCGCGTGCCCCTGTCGGTTTACGAACGTCGACGCATCGTGGTGCTCGCAGTGGTGTCGATGCTGGCCCTCGTGATCGTCCGCTCGACGACGGGCGACTCGAACGACGCAGCCATCGAATCGACCACGACGTACACGACGGTTCCGCCGATCGTCGAAGACAGCGTTCCGGTTCCCGTCATCCTG
>RFNE01000117.1 GCA_009927375.1 Actinomycetota bacterium
AGGACTTGTTGCAATACGACGAAGTGTGGGCAGCAGCGGGAACGTGGAACGACAACTTTGGTGCAAACCCGAATGACATCGTGCGCGTTGCCGGTGGCGTCGTCACTGACTTGAAGCGCGGTTGACGTCTCAGCTCACTACGATTTTATTTTGTCAACTGACAAAACTAATGTTAGAGCATGGCTCAACAAAAGCATGTTCGAAAGCAGCAGCAATCCTCCGAGGCTGTGGTTTCCGAAATCCTTAAAGCGGCGGCCTCTGAGTTTGCGTCGCATGGTTTTGAAGGGGCGTCAACACGCGCAATCGCGGAACGGGCGGGGGTTTTTCAAGCACAGATCAGTTATCACATTGGAACGAAGGATGATTTGTGGCGCTCGACAATCGATTGGTTGTTCAAGCGATTGAGAAACGATCTGGAACAGGGATTCGCGGATCAGATGGATCAGCCAATTGATGATGCGTCAAATGCCTTCGCGGACATCATTCGTCGACATGTGAAGCACACTGCACAACATCCCGAACTGTCTCGCATTATGTCCGTGGAAGCGGCGATGGCGACAGAACGAACAAAGTATCTGTTGAACAATCACGTCAAACCCACACTTGCAGCATTGCGCCTCATTTGGGCAGATGTTCAAGCGCAAGGTCGAGGACGAGGTTTGGAAGCAGATGATGTGTTTATGTTGATGATTGGTCTGGCACCACTTCCATTCGCGCAAGGTCCATTGATGAAGTCGCTCGTAGGCAGGGACCGCTGCCACGCGGACGCACATGCAGACGCCATGGTGAAGTTGGTCTTGGGATGATCGACCGAACAACCATCCGTGCAGTGGTCGGCAATGACCACACCGAGATATACGAACTACCCGACGACATTGTCGTCGAACGTGACGTGATGATTACCACATCTCAGGGTCCGCGACTCGCAGCAAACGTGTTCCGCCCATCGTCGGGCGGACCTTGGCCGGTAATCATGTGCTGCACCACCTACGGCAAGGATCTTCATCCCCTTAACTACACGCTTGCAGGACGTGGTCCGGCGAATCGTTCAATTGGTCTTGATATGGGGACAATGCGTGTCAGCGAAGCAACACCGTTCGAAGCGGCAGACCCGGGTTATTGGGTCCCGCACGGTTTTGTGGTCGTTCACGTGGATGCACTTGGGTCGGGAAAGTCGGAAGGCGAGCCTGCGCTTGGGCTCGGTGATGCCGTCGTGGGTGCATTTTGTGATGCGGTCGGTTGGGCGGCCGACCAGGATTGGAGCACTGGCAAGGTCGGGCTGAACGGTGTTTCCTATCTCGCCGCCGTCCAGTGGAGGATCGCCGCACGTCGCCCACGCGGACTCGCAGCGATCGTGCCCTGGGAGGGGTTTACCGACGTGCTGACCGACGTCGTCACCCACGGAGGTATTCCAGAAACGGCTTTTTTCCCATGGTGGATGTCGGGCGAGAAGAGCGCATCACCCGCAGATGACGGTGGCCCGTTCTTCGTTTGCGACAAGCCGAAGGTCAACTCCGGACCACTGGCAGCATTCGAAGGACTGCCACTCGGCTTGACCCCGAATCGAAGTGAATTTCCCGTGTCCGCGACCGACTACGACGCGATCGAGGTGCCGTTGCTTGTTGGCGGATCATGGTCGGCACAGGGTCTGCATTCCCGGGGAGCGTTGAGAGGGTTTGCGAATGCTGCGTCGACCACAAGCATCTATACACGCATGGTCGCCATGAGTGGACCGTGTCGAACAGTATCGATGCTCTTGATTATCAGCGAAATTTCTATGAGAAGTATCTTCGCGATCGAGATGTGAATGTGCCCGTTGTACGTCTCGAGGTGCGCCGTTCACTCGAGGAATATGAGGTCCGTCTAGAAGACGAGTTTCCACCGAGAGCTGCGAAGTCCACCGCCTGGTATCTCGACGCCGCGAGCGGAGCTTTCGCACCAAATCCGATCGTAAAGACCGCTTCGGTGTCTTATGCGAGTCAGTCGGCTGAAGATCGACTCGTTTTCCGTCATCACTTCACTGAGGACGCGGAGATTTCCGGGCCGATGGCCTTGCGCTGCTTTATGTCAACAGATGCAGGGTTTGATCTCGACTTGTTCGTAGGGGTGCGGAAGCTCGACGAACATGGGAGGGAAGTTGAGTTCTGGAATCGACTGTCGCGCAAAGACATCGTCACGCGTGGCTGGTTGAGGGCATCGCGACGCCCCGACCCTACGTCGGTGGCCGATGTGCTTGTGCCTGTTGCAGATTACGAATCGGAAAAGTCGGTTGTGCCCGGTGAGGTGATCGAACTCAATGTCGAGATTCTGCCGTCAAGCACGTTGTTCGAAGCGGGTTCTTCGTTCGTCCTCGAACTTCGCGGACGCGATGTCATCGAACTTCCCAACTTCCAGCACCACCGAATCTTCAACTGTGGGAATCACGCTCTCTTCACGGGGGGAGAGTTTCCATCAAGACTGCTCATTCCATTCGTTTCCCGTGACTGAGCCGAAGAGTTTCATAAACCAACGACGGCGTGCCTCCGTTCGGCCACACAACACAACTGCGCGTGTTCGCTGATTTGGACTTGTC
>RFNE01000083.1 GCA_009927375.1 Actinomycetota bacterium
TAAACATGAAGGATCCAGCCGAGTTCATGGAGCGTTATGCACAACACGTGATGCCGATCCTGAGTGCGTGGAATATTGAGATGGTTGCCGGGTCAATGACTCCCAATACCAAGGAAGGATCGTTCAAGGGGAATTGGGCAGCAGTACTCCGTTTCCCAAGTATGGAGGTTGCCGAGGCCTGGTATGAGTCTGCTGATTACGAGCCCTACAAGAACCTGCGAATCAACGAGCTCACCGATTCCGGAAGTTTGGTCTTTGTCGAAGGGATGTGAAGCAACTTCGCGATGACGGCGATTTAGGAAAAGAGTCGCCTAAATCGTCGTCGGCGCAACTCTTTGGGTCATCCAAACCAACCGAGCAACGACAAAAGTGGTCGTCGCCATCGCAGGCGTTATCTCAGATCCAAGGCGGATCTGAATCGAGGATTCACAGGATTACGCGAACTTCGATCCGTCGATTGCATGCGCGTGATGCTTCCTCTGCAAGCTGGTGAGCAGCAATCTCTGACGGAGCCTCAATTACCCAGAGACCCGCCATGAAGTCATCGGCATCAACTATCGGACCGTTGACTCTTGTTCCTGCACCACTGCGATTATCAAACACGACAGCTGAGGAAGGGTCCTGTAAACCCACGGCGAGAATTCTTTGGCCTGCAGCCTCGATCTTTTCATTGAACAAATCGATTGCGGTCATCTCATCCGAATTCGCTGTCACTACTTGGTTTCGGTTAGCAATGACTGCAAAGAGGAATCGCACGGAGCAAGAATATCGGCACAGGTCTGGTCGCCCTCCAGTAAGCATTCCGTAATCGGAATTACGATGAGCACATGGCTGCAAAGAAGGTGACTGGACCCGCTTCGTATTTTCCCTCGATTGAGAAGAAGTACGGCAAACCGATTTCACATTGGAAGTCCTTCCTGAAGAAGATGAAGAGTGCGAAGCATTCTGAGATGGTTGCGATGTTGAAGAACGACCATGGGATGGGGCATGGACATGCGAATGCAATCGTCGCCCACTTCCGTGCCGAAGAAGGCCTCTAGGACATCGGTCTGACATGAACTTCCTTCCTGACCTCGCCACGAGTACGCCGCTGTGGCTCGCGCTCACCACGGTTGGCGTGAATGCGGTCGTCGGTGCGTTGCGTGCGAGCAGTGACGATGATCGTCACTGGGACATCGTCGGGTTGTCGACGTTTGGCGTGTTGATGGGACTCGGTGGGGGATTCATCCGCGACCTGTTGATCGGCAATCTTCCCGTCGAGAGTTTGCGTACACCGTGGTATTTGACGACGGTGATTGGCGCGATCGTCGTCGTCTTGCTGTTCGGTCACCGGTTGTCCCGTGTGGCGATTCTGGTTACGGCATTGAACGCGCTTGCCTCGGACTTTTGCGATCGTCGGTGTTGCCTATGCGCTCCGTGCCGACTTGCCGGTGATTTCGGCGATGTTCGTCGGGGTGGTGTCCGCCGTTGGTGGAGGAGTCTTGGTATCGGTGATGAAGGACGAAGTTCCGGGAATCCTGCTGACGAGCGCGCCGAATGCGCTCGTCGCACTCCTCGTAACTGGCGTCTATGCGGCCGTCGACGTCTGGGATGCTCGCGCTGCCGGTGTTGCGGGAATCGTGACGGCGGTCGTCGCGCACTTCGGTGCGCAGTGGCTCGGATTGCGCACGCGTCGAGCCGAGGGGGCTGCCGGTCTCTTGCTCACCCGTTCGAAGAAGTAACAGCTACGCCGGACGCACGATCTCGGGAAGGAGATCGAAATAGATGGTGACGACCATGGTGTCGTCATCGATGGTTTCACCGACGCCAGTCCAATAGGCAAGGTGGCTCGCGCGGAAGTCTGCGGCATTCAGGTCTCCCTCCGCCTCGGCAAGCGCGAACTCGTCGGGAACGTCTGCAAAGCGAACAATCTCGACGCGGGTGACACGGAGCGTTCCGACATGGACGCCGTCATTGTCCACCATTGCGAGGAGTTCGCCGACGTGCTCGAGCGGCTCTCCTTCTTTCGCATAGTCGTGAAGGAGTCCAGCAGTGGCTCGCTTGGGCCGTGCAGCACGAGGTTCACCAAGGTTTCTCTGGATTTCCCAGGAGTGCCGAATTCGATTGAACGCAGTCCGTCGACGCGCGGAAACATGTCTTCAGCGTCTTTCGAGTGGGCGTCGATAGA
>RFNE01000215.1 GCA_009927375.1 Actinomycetota bacterium
CAAGTTAAGTCTTTCGGTCCCACAGCGACTGATGACTGCACCAAACACTCGGAGAAACATCAATGAATGAGCGAGTACTTCTCACTGGAATCAGCGGCTACATCGGACAGCACTGCGCAGCGGAACTCCTGAACCAAGGCTTTCAGGTGGTGGGAACAGTCCGCACGATGTCAAAAGCCAATGCCACTCGGACCGCGATCGCCGCGGTCGCGCCTGTCGACAAACTGACCTTTGTAGAAGCAGATCTACTCTCCGATACGGGATGGGATGAGGCGATGCAGGGATGCACATTCGTCTTGCACGTGGCATCACCGTTCGTACTCGCCGAGCCAAAGAATGAAGACGAACTGATTGCCCCTGCCGTCGAAGGAACGCGACGGGTAATCAGTGCCGCGGTCCGAGCTGGGATTCGACGACTGGTACTCACGTCATCAACCCTCTCGATGATCGCTGGAAGGCCAAGTGGTCGTTACGGAACAGATGCCTGGTCAGATCTCAATTCCAAAATTGGCGCGTATGCAAAAGTAAGACGCTCGCGGAGCGCTCCGCATGGGACCAAGTTGCCAAGAGCAATTTGGAACTCGTCGTCATCAACCCCGGAGCCGTCTATGGACCGTCACTTGGCGCTGAAATAGATGGCCAGAGCGTGGCATTTATCAAGGACTTGATCAGGGGCAAGGTGCCGATGATCCCTCACGTCGCCATGGGAATGGTCGACGTGCGAGATGTAGCCCGACTCCACGTTGCGGCACTGACGACCGCGAGCGCCGCTGGACAGCGATTCATCGCCGCGACGGCAGAGCCAATCAGGATGAGTCATGTCGCCGAAGTTCTGAGGAACGCCGGATACAAGAAAGTCCCCTCTCGCAAAGCGCCAAATGCAGCGATCAAGCTCATGAGCCTCTTTGACCGCGAAGCCAAGGGCATGTTGCCGCTTCTCGACCTTGCCCATTCCTTTGATAACCATGCAACCTTCGATGTGCTGAAGTGGGTTCCAACACCGATCGAGGTATCTCTCAGAGAAATGGCTGCAGCACTCTGAATTAGAATGAGGGCGTGAACAGAATGGTGAGAGCAAACGAGTTCGACTGGCGATCGGCTTGCCCCATCAGCTCTGGTCTTGATTTGCTTGGTGACAAGTGGTCGCTCATCATCATCCGCGACCTGATAACCCATGGAACCCGCACATACTCCGAGTTTCTAGATTCACCAGAGCAAATATCCACAAATATCTTGGCCGAAAGGCTTCGCCTGCTCGCTTCGATGAACCTCATTGAGCGAGTTAATCCAAACGGAGCAGCTCGGAATAATGCGTTTCAGCTCACGCCGAGCGGAGCTGCGCTTCGCCCGACACTCGAAGCGCTTGGTAAATGGTCACACAAGTACTTGAAGCCGTTTCACCCAGCAATCGTCAAACTCGACTAATTCCCCTTCCCCACAACGATCAAGCAGATCAAAGTCAAACGCGCTTCAAATCGGCGACCACGCCATTGGCAACACGAACGATGTTATTCGGGTTTGCACCGAAGTTGTCGTTCCACGTTCCCGCAGCAGCCCACACCTCGTCGTACTGC
>RFNE01000080.1 GCA_009927375.1 Actinomycetota bacterium
AACAAGTCCGAATCAGCGAACACGCGTAGTTGTGTTGAGTGGCCGAACGGAGGCACGCCCCGTCTGGCTTTAGAAACTGAAGCGGAGTCCCAAGGTTTACGACTTGCTACGTGTTCCACGCAACTACTTCTGCGTGCACAACGATGAACACTCCATTGGGATCTGACGCCCACCTGAGGAATGCGCTCGCGATCTCCTCAAGTTCCGCGGTGGAACTCAGGTCGTACGCAAGTGCCTGCTCTGCGTAGGACGAGTGACGCACCCTGTCCGCCCAAGTTTCGCCCCACAACGTTCTCGACTCATCGTCGGCAAAAGTCCAGTTGGAGGAAGTGCACGCCACTTCAGTGAAACCTGCCGTACGAACCCAATCCATCAGGCGGCGGCCGGCGTCAGCTTCGGCCCCGTTTCGAGCCGTGATTTGGTGGTACAGGTTCATCCAGCGGTCAAGCAGCGGATCCGCCGGACTCCAGACGAATGCCCCGTAATCACTGTCCCTTACGGCGAGGACGCCCCCGTGTCTCAGGACCCTCTTCCATTCGCGCAATGCCCGAACGGGGTCTGTTAGGTGCTGAAGAACTTGGTGAGCGTGGATGACATCGAACGATCCGTCCCCCAACCCAGTGTCGTATGCATCGCCAAGTCGGAATTCGACATTGCCAACGCCGAGGCTGACCGCTTCGTTCACCGCAGTTTCCGCACGGTCGATGCCGACAACTCGGCCTGGGGACACATACTTTGCCAGATCGACCGTGATTGTTCCCGGGCCGCAGCCCACATCGAGTAAGTCCATTCCGGACGCGAGATGAGGCAGAAGATACGCCGCTGAATTCTCCGCGGAGCGCCAACTGTGGCTCCGAATCACGGAGGGGTGGTGTCCGTGGCTGTACTGATCGTCGGGAATCTGCGAATCCGTCATGAAATCAAGCGTAAGTCAGCACTGACCTTCGACGGTGGAGTCAAACTGTCACACCCGTTTGAGGTCCGTGACCACACCACCGGCGACACGCACGATGTCGTTCGGGTTCGCACCGAAGTTGTCATTCCACGTTCCCGCAGCAGCCCACACCTCGTCGT
>RFNE01000330.1 GCA_009927375.1 Actinomycetota bacterium
GTGTCGGTGCAGGCCAACATCTTGAACTTGCTCGTCGATCTCCAGAACAAGGAGAACGTGAGCTACGTGTTCATCTCGCATGACCTCGGCGTCGTGCGCTACATCTCGGATCGCATCGCGGTGCTCTACCTCGGTCGGATCATGGAACTCGGTTCGGCTGAAACCGTCTTCAATGGACCGCACCACCCCTACACCGAAGCGCTCGTTTCGAGCGTCCCGGCAATCGACGGATCCCAACGCGTACGCGTGCGCCTGGGCGGCGAGGTGCCGAGCCCGGCCAATCCGCCGCAGGGTTGCGTCCTCAACCCCCGCTGCCCGCGAATGGCGGGAAGTGGCGTGGAGCACCTCTGCACGAGCGTCGAACCCGACCTCGTCGAGGCCGAGCCAGGGCACTTCCTGCGCTGCCACATCCCACTGGCACAACTGCGCCAGATTCAAGCCAAGTAAGGCTTTTCTACCGCTCGGTTAGTTAATGGGCGGCCGTCCGCTCGCTTGACGAATCCGACGTATGGGCATACGCTGAGTCCCAACAAACTCATCACTAGATGGTGATGAAGAGGGGGAAATAATGAACAAGAAACTGGGTTCTTCCCGCAACGGGAAGCGTCTGGCCGTAGCCCTCGGTGTTGCACTTGCAGCATCGACGGTCGCAGTTCCGAGCAGCGGTGCTGCAAAGATCTCGGCAGCCGCAAAGAACGACCTGACGATCATGATTGGCGAGCCGGACGCCGGCTGGTGCAACCAAGACTCGCCAGGGCTTGACCAGGTCGCAGCAAAGAACTCGGTTCTTGAAACGCTGACGATCAAGAACGACAAGGGCAAGATCGTCCCGTATCTCCTCGAGGCATATACCCCGAGCGCGGACTTCAAGTCTTGGACGTTCAAGCTTCGCCAAGGCATCAAGTTCCACGACGGTGAAGAGTTGACCTCGAAGACCGTGCAGACGAACATCCTCGCGAACCTCGGTTTGATCAAGGCGTTCACCGGCAAGGGACAGGCCGCATCGCTTCCGGCGATCGCCTGGCTCGACTTCGCTGGCATCAACGCAGCGGTCAACAAGCGCCGCCCGACGGTCCCCGTCGATGGCGCAGCAGCAATTGCTGCCAAGTACGCGAACTTCTTCAAGATCATCGACACGTACTCGTTCCAGATCAACCTGGCGAGTCCGAAGCCGAACTTCCCCTACAACTTGTGGAACGAAGGCCGTACGACGATCATGTCGAGCGCGTCGCTCGTGAGCCCAAGCTGTGGCACCACGGTGGCAGTAGGAACCGGCCCATTCATGGTCAAGTCGAAGGGCACCGACCCCAACACCACCGTGTTGGTCGCCAACCCGAACTACTGGCGCAAGGCAAAGGATGGCTCAGCCCTTCCGAAGGCCAGCACGGTGACGTTCAAGGTCGTCGGTGACGCAGCTCAGCGTGTCAACGCCCTCCAGCGTGGACAGGCAGACATCGCCACCTTCGGAGCAGCAGCAGGCACTCAGCTCAACAAGCTGAAGACCCTCAAGGGCAAGGTCACCTTGTACGAAGGACCGCGTGACGTTGAGTGGGCATTCCACTTGAACACCACGAAGTTGCCGTTCGCCAAGAAGAGCGCCCGTCTGGCGTTCGCCTCGGCGATCGACCGCAAGGCGTTCGTGACCTTGATGACCAAGGGCAACGGCTCACCCGCAGAAGGAATGGGCCCACAGGGTCACCCGTTCTTCGTCAAGGGTGTGATGCCTGCGTACAGCGTGGACAAGGCCAAGGAATACGCCGCTCAGTACAAGACCGAAACTGGTCAAGCCCTGAGCATCGTGCTCCAGCCGAACACCACGACTGAGTCATCGAAGGCCAACCAGGCCATCTGCAACATGCTCGGCGCCGCCGGCATCACATGCACCCTGGCTCCGCCACTCACCTCGACCCAGGTGATCCTCGCCGGCTTCGGCTTGGTCAACCAGGCATCGTGGTTCAACGTCAACTCGGGCTCGTACGCGAACTTCGGCTCGCTGTTCGTCACGAACACCAACCTCGAGTTGTCGGGCTTCGGATTCACCGATCCGACCTTGACCAAGTGCTTCGAGGATGCAAGCGCCGTCGACACAGCCGCGGCGTACGCACCATGCTCGACGAAGGTCATGACCGAGGCCTATCAGGTTCCGGTCTACCTCGAGGGTGGCTTCTTGGCCTGGAACAACAAGGTCAGCGGAATCGGCTCCACGCCACTTCCTGGTGGCGCATTGCGTCCGATCATCTCGGGCTCGGGCTTCGACATTGCGTCGGTGACCAAGACCAAGGGCTGATCAAGAATCCCGCCTGAGCGGGACTGCTAGTCGCACAAAGGTGCGGTGGTGCAAACCACCGCACCTTTGTCGTTTCTTGATTTGTATTCGAGCGTGAAGCCAACAAGAATGAGCGCCGTGGGGAAATTCGGGGGGATTGCCAAACAGCTCGCACGCGTCATCCTTGTGTTGGTGCTCGTCACGTTTGGCGTCACGGTGATCGTTCGGCTCCTCCCCGGAGACCCGGTCACGACGCTGTTGCCGTTCGGAACCCCCGAGCAACACGCAGTGCTGCGCAAAGAGCTCGGTCTCGACGTGAACATCTTCCAGTACTACCTGCAGTGGCTCTGGAACTTCGTTCGTGGCGACTTCGGCCAGACCTACACCACCGTTGCGGATGGCGGTGTACAGGTTCGCGACCAGATCGCGCTCACCCTTCCTCGCACCCTGTTCTTGATGGGCTACACGATCATCTTCTCGCTGATCGTGTCGATCCCACTCGGCATCCTCCTCGCCTACAAGGCAGACACCCGCCTCGACAAGACAGTGAGCAACGTCCTCTTCGGCTTCGCCTCGATCCCCAACTTCGGCATTGGCCTTGGACTCGCCTATCTGCTCGGCGTCAAGTTCGATCTCCTCAACCCCGTCGGCTACGTCCCGATGACGGAGAACGTCGCGGAACACTTCAAGTCGATGATCATGCCGGTGCTTGCGCTGTCAATCGGTCTCATCAGCACCTTCACCCGACTCTTGCGTACTGACACGATCGCGACGCTGAAGGAAGACTTCGTGACGATGGCTTCATCCAAGGGGCTATCCAACAAGTGGATCTTGTGGCGCCACGTCTTGCGTCCCTCGTCGCTCACCCTGCTCACGTCGGCAGCACTGAACATGGGCGCACTCATCGGCGGCGCGGTCGTCGTGGAGTCGGTGTTCGCGTTCGACGGACTGGGCACGTTGATCGCCTACTCGATCAACTTCCGTCAATATCTCGCGATCCAGTCGCTCATCGCCTCGTCGCAGTGTCGTACATCTTGTTCAACCTGATCGTCGACGTCCTCTACGGCATCGTCGATCCACGCGTGAGGAGCCACCGTGGGGGTTGACCGTAAGCCGATCGGCTTCTATCTCAGCTCTGCCTGGATCGCGCTGTGCGTGTTCTTGACGGCGTTCGGCGACAGCTTGCCGATCACCAGCTACAAGACGAACGACTTCGATGCGATGGGAGTCGGTCCGTTCTCCCCGAACCACATCCTCGGAACCGACTTCGACGGCGTCGACCTGCTGTCCGCCATCGCCCACGGAGCGCGCTGGTCGATCCTCATCTCCTTCATCTCGGTGTTCGTCGCCTCCGTCATCGGTGGCGCACTCGGCATCATCGCCGCCTACTGGCGCGGCTGGGTCGATGCAGTCATCACCATGTACTTCAACGTGACGTTGTCGATCCCCACCTTGATCCTCACCGTTGCGATGGTCGCGGTGTTCGCCAGCCCGGACATGTCCAATCCTGAGGCGGGCATGCCACGCATCTTGGTGCTCATCATCTCGCTCACGTTCGTCATCATTCCCGTCCTCGGACGAATCGCTCGCTCGTCGGCGCTGTCGTGGACCGGGCGTGAATTCGTGATGGTCGCGGAATCTGTCGGCATGAAGCGGCGCCAGATCATCTGGAGCCACATCGTGCCGAACGTCGTTCCGTCGATGATGTCGGTCGCCTTCCTTGCCGCGGGCGTCGTCATCGTCGTCGAGGGTGGACTCGCGATCCTCGGCGTCGGAACCGACCCGGGTCAGTCTGGGGTTCGATGCTCGCCAAGAATCGCGGCGACATCAGCATCGCTCCGCACACCACCCTCATTCCAGCGGCGGCCATTGCCCTCACGGTGATGGCGCTCAATTACTTCGGTGACTACTTCCGCAATCGGATCGATGGACGCGAGTCGCGCATATGAGCAACCTCTTCGACATCGGCGATCTGCGCATCACCTTCGACACCAAGCGCGGCCCTCTGAAGGCCGTTCGTGGCGTCACGCTCTCGATCGCGAAGGGCGAAAGCGTCGGGATCGTCGGCGAATCCGGATCGGGCAAGACCGTGATGTCGCGAGCCTCGATGGGGCTCCTCCGAGGTCGTCGCGTGAAGCGCGAAGGCAGCGTCAAGCTGAACGGAGTCGAACTCCTGACGATGACCGCCAAGGAGATTCGCGAACTGTGGGGCAAGCAGATCGCCATGGTCTTCCAAGACCCGATGACTGCGCTCAACCCCGTTCGACGCGTCGGGCCGCAGATGGCAGAGGCACTCGTCAAGCGCATGGGGATGACCAAGGAGGCCGCAGACGCCCGAGTGCTCGAGTTGCTCGCCCTCGTGCGACTCCCGGAACCCGACAAGCAGGTCGTGAAGTATCCGCACCAGCTCTCTGGTGGCATGCGCCAGCGCGTGATGATCGCGATGGCGATTGCCTGCGAACCAGAAATCCTCTTCGCCGACGAGCCGACGACTGCTCTCGACGTGACGGTGCAGGCTCAAGTGCTCGAGTTGATGGGCGACCTGCGCCAGCGTCTCGGCATGGCGATGGTCATCATCACGCACGACCTCGGTGTCGTCGCCACGCACACCGACAAGATTGCGGTGATGTACGGCGGTGAAGTCGTGGAGATCGCCCCGACGAAGGAACTGTTCGCCAACATGCGTCATCCGTACACCGAGGCGCTGATGAAGTCGATCCCCCGACTCGACCGTGCTCCTGGTGAGCGGATGCCCGCGATCGCCGGTACACCTCCGGACCCAGTCGCCGATCGAGTTGGTTGTGCATTCGCACCCCGCTGCGCATACGCGACCGACAAGTGCCACAAGGAACACCCCGAACTCACCGACGCAGGCAACGGTCACGCATACCGATGCTTCTTCCCGTTGGGAGGAAAGTAACCATGGCCGGAACCGGTAAAGCCCACCTTCGCTCGAGCGACAATGCGGTCCTTCGCGTCGAGGATCTCGTCATCGAGTATCCCGGTCGCGACGGTTCGGCAGTGCAAGCAGTCTCCGGCATCTCGATTGACATCGTCGAGGGCGAAACCCTCGCGGTCGTCGGCGAATCCGGTTGCGGCAAGTCCACGCTCGCCAAGGGCATCATGCGGCTCATCAACACGTCGTCAGGTTCGGTGAACCTCCTCGGCACGAACATCGCAGCACTCAAGGGTGAAGCCCTGCGCACGGTGCGCCCAAAGATGCAGATGATCTTCCAGGACTCGATCAGCTCGCTCGACCCGCACCTCAAGGTGAACGCGCTCGTGGAGCAGCCACTCAAGGTGTGGAATCGCGGCAACGAAGAAGAACGCAAGGCGAAAGTTCGCGACTTGTTGACCTCCGTTGGTCTCGACCCCGAGGTCGTCGGCGATCGCAAGCCGACGGAATTCTCCGGCGGACAGTGCCAGCGCATCAGCATCGCCCGCGCGCTGACCCTCGAGCCGAAACTCTTGATCTGTGACGAGCCGGTGTCCTCACTCGACGTGAGCATCCAGGCCCAGATCTTGAACATCTTGCAGGACATGAAGGAGCGCTACGGCCTGTCGCTGATGTTCATCTCGCACGACCTGTCCGTCGTGCGCGCGATCAGCAACCGGGTCGTCGTCATGTACCTCGGCAAGATCTGCGAAGTCTCCCCTGCGAACGAACTCAGCGAACGCCCATTGCACCACTACACGCATGCGCTCGTGAGCGCCGTGCCGATCCCCGACCCGACCAAGGTCTCGGGCCGTGCAGTCCTCGAGGGCGAGCCGCCGTCGCCGACGAACCCGCCGTCGGGCTGTCGATTCCGCACGCGATGCCCGGCCGCCACGGACAAGTGCGCGGCCGAAGAGCCCCAGCTCACCTATGCGGGCAATGGCCACTACGTCGCCTGCCACCACCCGCGCGCCTAGCGCTGGTTTCTGATACACCCCATCGGTACTCTCGGCTGATGGACATCATTCTCGTCGTTCTCCTCCTCGTCCTCATTGCCCTCGTTGCGGTCGTGATCGCTCGATACGGCAAGCAAGGAGCGGCCCCCGCACTTGACGTGACCTCACAGGTCTCGAGTGCCGTCAATGATGCGCTCGCCGACGCACTCGCGACCATGTCCGAGCAGGCACGTCGCGACCGCGAAGAATCGATTCGCCTCGCCTCGGAGACCATCGCCAAGTCTGGCGTCGACCAGCTCGGTACCAAGGCGCAGGTCATCGACACGGCACTGAACGGCATCGCCAACAAGATGAACCAGAGCCTCGAGGCGCTGTCGACGGAACTGCGCAACCTCCGCGAAAAGAACAACATCCAATATGACAGCGTCGGCAAGGCCGTCGAAGCGCTCTCCAAGCGCACCGACAATCTCAACGAGATCCTCTCCAACTCCCAGAAGCGCGGCCAGTGGGGTGAACGTGTCGTCGAGGACATGTTGCGTGCGGCGGGCTTCATCGAGAACGTCAACTACACCAAGCAAGACATCAACTCCGCGGGCGGCAAACCCGACTACAAGTTCATGATGCCGCCGAATCGTGTGCTGTTCATGGACGTGAAGTTCCCGCTCGACAAGTACGCGATGCACTTCTCCGCCGAGACCGATGCGCTCCGCGCACAGGCCCGCACCGAGTTCGTGAAGGCGGTGCGTGGTCACGTCGACGCGCTCGCCAAGCGCGACTACGTGAACAACGCCAAGGAAGAGGCCGTCGACTACGTCCTCATGTTCCTCCCGAACGAGAGCATCTCGAGCTTCGTCCACGAAGCAGACCCCACACTCATCGACTACGCGCTCACCAAGCAGGTTGTGCTGTGCTCGCCACTCGCGCTGTACGCGTTCCTCGTCGTCATCCGTCAGGCCACCGACAGCTTCCACACCGAACAGACCGCCGCCTCGATCATGCAGCAGATCAACAAGTTCGACAAGGAGTGGTCGAACTACGTGAAGGCCGTGGACGAGGTCAAGACGACCTTCGACAAGTTCGCCGGCAAGCTCGAAGACATCGCCACCGACGGAACGCGCTTCAAGAAACTGGGCGTGCCCATCCGGGCGATCGAAAAGATGCGCACCAAGCAGGGAATCCCCGAGTTGAGCGAAACGGACGTCCCTGAAATCGACGAACCCGATGACGAGGCCGACGCCTAGGACTGGCACAATGGTGGCGTGACCACCTACACCAACTTCTACATCAACGGCCAGTGGGTCAAGCCCTCGAGCGCCGACACCATCTCCGTCTATGACTCCGTGACCGAACAGGTCATGGCCACCATTCCCGCTGGCACGGCAGCCGACGTTGCGGACGCAACTCGCGCAGCGCGAGCCGCCTTCGAGTCGTGGTCGGGTCTCCCCCGCGAGGAACGTGCCAAGTACATGAGCCGCATCGGCGATGCGCTCGCCGGACGCATGGATGAGATCGCCACCGTGATCTCCAAAGAAACCGGCATGACCAAGATGCTCAGCCAACTCGTGCAGGTTGGCCTGCCGATCAACTCGTTCAAGCAGGCAGCCGCGGTCGCCGAATCGTTCGAATACTCCGAGACGGTCGGCACGTCACTCGTCGTGCGCGAGCCAATCGGCGTCGTCGGCTGTATCACCCCGTGGAATTATCCGCTCCACCAGATCGCAGCCAAGGTCGCCTTCGCGATGGCGGCAGGATGCACCGTGGTGCTGAAGCCGAGCGAAGTTGCCCCGATCGATGCGTTCATGCTCGCCGAGATCATCCACGAAGTCGGACTGCCTGCCGGAGTGTTCAACATGGTCACTGGCACCGGCCCGATCGTCGGTGAAGCGATCGCCTCGAGCCCAGATGTCGACATGGTCAGCTTCACCGGTTCGACGCGCGCAGGAAAGCGCGTGGCTCAGGTTGGTGCGGAGACGGTGAAGAAGGTATCGCTCGAATTGGGTGGAAAGTCGGCCAACATCATCGGCGACGACCTCGACGACGCCACGTTCGCGAAGGCGGTCATGTCGGGCGTCGGCAAGGCCTTCCTGAACAGCGGTCAGACGTGTTCTGCACTGACGCGCATGATCGTGCCTGCATCGAAGCTTGCCGAGGCCGAGCAGCACGCTGCAGCCGCTGCATCGAAGATGAAGGTCGGTGATCCGTTCGCAGAGGGCACCAATCTCGGACCGCTCGCTTCCTCCGCCCAGCGCGACCGCGTGCAGGGATACATCCAGAAGGGCATCGACGAAGGTGCAACCGTGCTCGTCGGCGGTCTCGGCGCGCCAGAGGGAACGTCGAATGGCTACTACGTGAAGCCGACGGTGTTCACCAACGTCAACAACTCGATGACGATCGCCCAAGAAGAGATCTTCGGCCCGGTCCTCTGCCTCATCCCGTACAAGGACATCGACGATGCCGTGCGGATCGCCAACGACACCGTCTACGGACTCGCCGGCGGAGTGTGGATGTCGACCCAGGAGAAGGGCATCGAGATCGCACGACGCATGCGGACCGGCCAAGTCGAGGTCAACGGTGGAGCATTCAACGTGAATGCGCCGTTCGGTGGCTACAAGCAGTCGGGTGTCGGTCGCGAACTCGGTCGCCACGGCTTCGAGGAGTTCATGGAGACCAAGAGCCTCCAGCTCTGACCATGCTCGATCCCAAGGAGAAGTACGTCTCGCTCGTCACGTATCGCAAGAGTGGCGAGCCAGTTGCTACTCCGGTCTGGTTCGCCGACCTCGGCGGTTCGTTCGGCGTCATCACCGACAACAACGTCGGCAAGGTGAAGCGCATTCGCAACAACCCACGCGTGACCATCACGCCGTGCGACATGGGTGGCAAACTCCAACCCGACGCGAAGCCTCTCCACGCAACGGCCCGCATCGTCTCGGGAGAGGACGCGACGCGGGTGCGCAAGGCGATCCGACACAAGTATCCACTCACCTATCGGATGCTTGCCCTGATGTGGATCGCTCAGGTTGCCATCGAGAAGATCAAGAGAGTGCCCCAGGATCCCGAAGTGGCAATCGTCTTCACCCTCGACTGACCCGCCGGGCACACAACCAAGGACTGACTATCGTGGCGATCGTGGGTTCACCAGACAGTGACGACCGCCGCCAGGGAGACACTTACCGTCTCACTCAGGACGAGATCGCCTCGTTCCGTCGCGATGGTTACGTCCATCTCAAAGGAGTGATGTCTCCCGAGGAGATGAACGAGATCGAGGGCGTCTACGAACGATTCCTGCGTGGAGAATCCACGTCGTCGGCAAGGACTTCAACGACATGACGACGGGCGAGCACGGAACGGACCGCGCGGATACGCCGTCGTCAACGTCATGCTCCCCCGCAAGTACTACCCGCAGTGGCAAGGGAACCTCTTCGAGCGTCGCGCACAATCGATCGCGGAACAGCTCTGCGGCGAAGGGATGACCATCGACTTCGATCAATTGCTCGCCAAGTCGCCTGGCCGACCGGACGCGATCTTCCACTGGCATCAGGACCAGGCGTACTGGATCGACACCGACGACCGACGCACGGCTACGTGCTGGCTGGCCGTCGATGACTCGACGGTCGAAAACGGATGCATGCAGTTCCTTCCCGGTTCACACCTCGAACCAGTGCGTCGCCACCGTCCACTGCACGGCGATCGCTCCTCCAGCCACACACTGGTCACCGATCTCCAGCCACACGACGTCATGCGACCCGTCGAGATCTCACGTGGCGACATCACCGTGCACAACGAAGGCGTCCTCCACGGCTCTGGTGGCAACTACTCCGCATCCAGTTATCGGCGCGCATACATCGTCGCGCTGCGGAGCCAGTCGACGGTCGCCGAAGAACGCCGCCGCGGATTCACCCACAGTCACAACGACGGGGGCGAAGTACTGAACGCCGTCGACGGATTACACGCCTAGTCCGCGCCGAAGGAGTCGCACTCGACCTCGGCTAGAATGAGCACACGACTTCGCGTCTC
>RFNE01000300.1 GCA_009927375.1 Actinomycetota bacterium
CGCGTGGTTCAACATCGTCAAGCTCGGAGTTCGAGTGCTCGGCTATCACACGAACTTCTATGGTGAACTCGACGACGGCATCAATGCAGGGGAGCAAAGCGACCGAGTGCTCGTGCGTTGGGACGTTGCGGCCCTCGGCGAACCGCACCGCGCAGCGTTCATCGAAGTCGGACCCGATGACATCGTGATTCCCACTCCGTCGGACATCGAGTCATTGCGATTGCGTGATCGCGAGGAGTCCACCCGCTGGCGGGACGTTCAGCGTGCGGCCTTTCTCGACGCGCAGTCGCGCGGTGCAGTCGTCGTCGGGTTGAATGAGGAGTACGACTACGTGTTGCGCCTCACGCACACGAGACCAGGGAAGCCCGCATGACCATCCGCAGCATCGAGATTCACCGCGCACACATCGCCCTCGTTGCTCCGTTCCAGACGTCCTTCGGTGTCGAGACCGATCGCCATCTGTTGTACGTGCGTGTCATCGGCGATGGAGCCGAAGGCTGGGGCGAGTGCGTGGCGATGACCGATCCGTTGTATTCCTCTGAATATGTCGATGGTTGCGAGGAAGTCCTTCGTCGCTATCTCGTGCCCTGCGTGAAGCCCGACTCGTCATTGGCGTCAGTGCTCGAGTCAATGACGACATTCCGAGGCAACTACATGGCCAAAGCTGCGCTCGAAGCGGCACTGCTCGACTACTTCACACGTTTGGATGGAGTTTCGCTCGCGACGTATCTCGGCGCGACCCAGACACGCGTCGCCTCTGGCGTCTCGGTCGGCATCCAGCCATCGATCGACAAGCTGCTCGACGTCGTGGGTCGATACGTGGCGGATGGTTACGTGCGCATCAAGCTCAAGATCGAGCCGGGTCGCGACGTTGAGCCCGTGCGTGCCGTACGCAAGGCGTTCGGCGATGCGATGCTGCTCCAGGTCGATGCGAATGCTGCGTACCGCGTCGAGGACGCCGAGCATCTCGCGCGACTGGACGAGTTCAACTTGTTGCTCATCGAACAGCCACTTCCCGAGGAAGATCTCGTCGGCAACGTCGAGCTCGCCAGGCGGGTGCGCACACCGATCTGTCTCGATGAGTCGATCACGACGATCGAGGTCGCCCGCGGCGCGCTCGACATCGGCGCGTGTTCGATCATCAACATCAAGCCTGGGCGTGTCGGGGGATACCTCGAGGCAAAGAAGATCCACGACCTGTGCCTGTCACGGGGAGTCCCCGTCTGGTGCGGAGGGATGTTGGAGACGGGGATTGGTCGTGCGGCAAACCTTGCGTTGGCCGCGCTGCCAGGGTTCACGCTTCCTGGTGACACCTCTGCGTCGAAGCGCTACTTCGAAACGGATGTGACCACGCCATTCGAGTTGCGCGATGGCTACATCGACGTGCCGACCGGCCCCGGAATCGGCGTGACACCGATTCCCTCGATTCTCGAGGCGATGACGTCACGGGTCGACACGATCGCGGTTGGCTGAGCTCCGATGTCGCACGACAAAATGCCTGAGTCGTGGATCGACTATCTGAGCCGCGTCGATGTCGAGCGTCTCGAACTCACCAACGATGAGATCCTCGATGCAGTCGAGCACGGACTGAGGCTGCAGGGTCAGGGTGAAGCGGTCATCGAACCGCGTGTTCATCTCGAACCCGGTGTATCAAATGGTCACTTCAACGTATTGCGTGGATCCCTCGGTGGGGCCATTGACATCGCGGGAGTGAAGGTCGTCGGCGACTTCGTCGATAACTACAAGGTCGGCATGCCGAGCGAACTTGCGCTCCTCAATTTGATGGACCGACGAACGGGTCAACCTCGGGCAGTGATCGATGCGTCCTTTCTGACCGACATGCGTACTGGTGCTGTGACTGCGCTCGGCGCGAAGCACCTGGCGCGCAAGGGTTCGAAGGTGCTCGGGCATATCGGCTCTCGCGGCACCGCGTACTGGAACGTCCGGCTTCTTGATCATCTCTTCGACTTCGATGAGATTCGCGTTCACTCGCTTCGCCCCGAGAGTCGCGAGGCGTTCGCTCGTACGTTGTCGGAAGATCTCGGCAAGCAGGTAGTTGTGACGACCGACTGGGAGTCTTGCGTGCGCGGAGCAGACGTCATCGTCGAGGCGTCGCGACTCGAGCGACCCGAGGTGAAGTTGCACACCGAATGGATCGCGCCCGGTGCGTTCGTCGTGCCGTACGGGACGATGAGTGCGGTCGACATCAACCTGTTGTCGATCATGGACAAGGTCGTAGTCGACGACTGGGGCCAATGCAAGAGCGGCAAGTTCGGCTCATTGCGCGCGCACGTCGAGCAGGGCTTGTTGAGCGAGTCGAACCTGCACGCCGAGTTGTGTCAGGTCGTGACTGGCGATCGGGTTGGTCGTGAAAGCGACGATGAGACGACACTCTTGTGGCATCGCGGATTGTCGCTCTCGGACATCGCGCTGGGGCACGCGATGTTGCAGAAGGCGGAGAAGCTCGGTATCGGGCAGAAGTTGCGCTATTCGTGAACGTCATCGCAGGTGACCGCGAGCTCACGTTGGAAGAGATGGTCGCACTCGCGCTGCCAGAAACGACTCTCGAGATCTCCAAGGATGCGTGGAGACGAGTCGCAGATTCGCGGGCAATTGCTGACGAGGAACTCGAGCGCGGTGCGGTCGTCTATGGACTCACGGTCGGTCTCGGAGGGAAGGTGTCGATGCCGATCGAACGCGACTCCGTTCCTGAATTCGAGAAGTCGGTGATCAGCGCTCGCATCATCGGAATCGGGGATCCGCTCGAGGAGGCCGTGTGTCGCCGAGCACTCGGACTTCGCATCGTGAACATCTGCCACGGGCGATCCGCGGTCTCACCGCACGTCGTCGAGCAGCTGTTGGCGATGTACAACGCTGGTGTCACGCCCGTAGTGGCGTCCCTTGGGTCAATCGGGTCCAGTGATCTCGGGCAGTGTTCGCAGTTGTGTGCAACGGTCGCCGGAATTGGGGAAGTGTGGCATCACGGGAAACGAGTTTCTGCAATTGACGGGCTGGCTTCAATCGGAAGAAAACCGGCAGAACTCGGTGCTAAGGATGCTCTTGGTTTGTTCAGCTCGGGTGCGGTCACACAGGCAGTCGCCATCGACTATCTTGCGTCGCTTCGTGTCGTACTTGACGCGGCGACGATGTCTGCAGTTGCCTCGTGTGAAGGCTATGGAGTGAATCCTTCACCGTTCACTCGTGAGGTCACTGACACGAAGTCGGTTCCAGGTGGTGAAGCGGCGAGTGACGTGGTCATGTCACTCCTCGATGGTTCCTGGACACTGGAAGAGGGCGCAATTGCTCAGGCACAACATGCGATCAGTTTTCGCACGCTTGTGCCGCTGGTGGCAGTCGTTGAGGATTGTGTTGCGCGATTCACAGACGCAATCGAGCGCGAAGTGAACTCGAGCACCGACAACCCCGTTGTGCTGCACGAATCACGAACCGTTCGCTCATCGGTGAACTTTCAGCCACTCGCAGCTGCAGTCGCGGGAGATGCGCTATCGATCGCGCTGACGCACTGGTCGAATGCGGCCGCGAATCGCACGATCAAAATGGCGAACCATTCGATTCCTGGCGTCCCCCGATTCCTTGCGCCCGATGAAGGTCAATCAGTTGGATTCAATGCGCTCATGAAGTCGACCGTGGCGATGGC
>RFNE01000310.1 GCA_009927375.1 Actinomycetota bacterium
CGTGATGACGGTCGAGCTCGGCAAGGCGATCGCCATGGACGAGGGTCTCCGCTTCGCTATCCGCGAAGGTGGCCGCACCGTCGGCGCAGGTCGCGTCACCAAGATCATCAAGTGACGAACTGACTGGCTGATTTCATGTCCTCAAGCATTCGCATCCGTCTCAAGGCGTTCGACCACCAGATCATCGACGAGTCTTCGAAGAAGATCGTCGAGACGGTGGCTCGCACCAACGCGACGGTGCGCGGGCCGATCCCGTTGCCGACCGACAACCACCGTTACACGGTGATTCGCGGACCGCACGTCGACAAGGACTCGCGCGAGCACTTCGAGATGCGCATCCACAAGCGCCTCATCGACATCGTCGAGCCGAATGCGAAGACCATCGACTCGCTGCAGCGCATCGAGCTGCCGGCGGGCGTGGACATCGAAATCAAGCTGCAGAACAGCTAGGGAACGTTAGGCGCGTGACGCGCGCTCATGCAGCAAACACTGCATGTGCGCGACGTCCAGCCAGCGTCCGAACTTCCGTCCGATCTCTCGCTCGATTCCTACGAGCCTGAATCCGCACGACTCGTGCAATCCTCGCGACGAGGCACTCGATGCCTCGATGCGGGCGATCACGCTGTGAAACCCCGACGCCTCGGCCTGATCGAGGAGCGTCGTGAGCAACAGGCGACCGATGCCGTTCGTCCGAGTGACCGGTTCACGTATACCGAGTCCTCGACGGTCGTCTTGTAGGCCGCGCGGTCCTTGTATTCGCTCAGCGCACCGAACCCGACGACCGTGTCGGTGGAGTCGACCGCGACGATCGCGCTGAACGCGCCGCTGCGCGCGGCGATCCATTGGCGCTGTGCCTCGAGCGTGCGCGGCACGAGGTCGAAGGTCGAGGTCTCGAATTCGACCTCGTGGTTGTAGATCGTGCGGATCGCCTCGGCGTCGTCGTCTCTGGCCTGACGGATGTGAAATGCGGCGGGACCCGGCACGCAAGCGACAGTAGTGCGCACGGGTATTGGGACTGCGAACAATAAAGAAAATGTCAAGAAAGACACGTCCGCTGAGCGCGGCAGGATGTGAGAACGCTAGACACATAGATATGTCCAATTGGTACGACGAGCCCGCTCAGACGACACCAGTTCCAACGAGTGCACCGACGCCGGAGCACTCGAGCCCGATGCCCCCACCGCCGCCACCGACGAAGCGTCGCCGACCTGGCATCGTCCTCGTCGCGTTGATCATCGGCTTTGCAGGCGGAATTGCCGGTGCAGTGGTGGCCGACGAGCTCAACATCGGTTCGTCGACGACGTCGTCGAACTCTCCCGTGCAGTTGAGTGAAGTCGACTCCAATGATCCGTCGATCGGCGACACCGTGATCGCCCAGGTCGCCAATGTGCTCGCCGACAGCGTCGTGACGATTTCGTCCGTCGTCGACGATGGCATCGAAAGTGGTGAGGCCACGGGAACCGGCGTCGTGTTGACCGCCGATGGTGAGATCTTGACGAATGCACACGTCATCGACGGCGCGAGCGAGGTTCGCGTGCGCTTCGCCGGCGAGACCGAGCCGCGTCAAGCGAAGGTGATCGCGAGTGAGGTCGGCAACGATCTCGCACTGCTGAAGATCGAGGCGACGGGATTGAAGCCCGTCACATTCGCACAGCCCGACACGGTGCGCGTGGGTGACACGGTGGTGGCGATTGGATACGCACTCGCACTCGACGGCGGGCCGACCGTGACGTCGGGGATCATCTCTGCACTGAAGCGCACGATCGTGACCGACTCGGGCGCGCTGAACGGACTCATCCAGACCGACGCTCCGATTTCCTCGGGTAACTCGGGTGGACCACTCGTCAACCTGCGCGGTGAAGTGGTCGGGATCAACACCGCCGTGGCTCGTGGAGATGCGACCTCTGCTGCGAACAACGTCGGCTTTTCGATCGGCGTGGAAGGAGGTCCTGCGGGTCCTCGAGCAATTGCGCGCCCAGGCGAATGGCACCGAGCGCAAGGAGGGCTACCTCGGGGTGGGCCTCGAGGGCCGAACCGACGGGGGCCAGGGGGCGATCATCACCGAGGTCGAGCCGGACAGCCCAGCTGATGTGGCCGGAATCAAGGTCGACGACGTGGTGCTGTCGGTCAATGGCGAGCCCATCACCGGCCAGGCCGGCCTGGTGGCGGCCATCCGGGACCGGTCCCCGGGGGACAAGGTGGAAATCGAGATTCTGCGGGCCGGCGAGCGGGTCACCGTCTCGGCCACCCTGGTCGCCAGAGCCTCGGAATAGCCCGATTGGCCAGGTGGGAGGCCGAAATCCCACCGCTAGCATGACGTCTCCGTCTTGACGGCTCGTGCGCGAAAAGCGCTCGGTCGCTGAGGCGGGAAAGCAACGTCACAACCGACGTCTGCAAGCGCCCCACGCACTGGGGGACCTTGCAGCAACCACGATCACGGTGCTCCGCCGGCTTTGCCGAGCGGAGCATTTGCGTGAACGGGGCGGTGGTGAGGTGCGTGAACAGATCGAACGACACGAAGCAGAAAAGGGTCGCCGTTATGGCACAGAAAGCAATCGTCGGCGAAAAGGTCGGCATGACACAGGTGTGGGGCGATGATCAGCGCATCATCCCCGTCACCGTCTTGCGTGTCGAACCAGCCCGTGTGGTCCAAGTCAAGACCGGTGAGCGTGACGGCTATTCAGCCCTGCAGGTCACCTACGGCTCGAAGGACCCGAAGAAGTTGACCAAGGCCCAGGCGGGACACTTCGCCAAGGCCAACGTGACCGCAGGCCGTCGCCTCGTCGAGCTTCGTCTCGACTCGGTGGATGGTTTCGCCGTCGGCCAAGAGATCGCCGTCGACACGCTCGCACCGGGCGAACTCGTCGACGTCACCGCCGTCAGCCGCGGTAAGGGATTCGCCGGTGGCATGAAGCGTCACAACTTCAACGGTCAAGGCGCGAGTCACGGTAACCACAAGCACCACCGCGCACCGGGCTCGATCGGATCGTGCTCGTTCCCAGGTCGCGTGTTCAAGGGTCTGCGCATGGCCGGTCACCTCGGTCACCAGCAGACGACCACGCTCAATCTCGAAGTCGTGCAGGCCGATGCCGAGCGCGGACTGCTCCTCGTGAAGGGTTCCGTTCCGGGCCCGAACGGTGGAGTCGTCATCGTGCGCAACGCGGTGAAGGGAAAGTAACGCCATGGCAACTGCAAAACCAGTGAAGAAGGCCGCGAAGAAGGCGGCAGCACCGAAGGCAGCGGCAAAGACCGGTTCGACCGCGACGCTGCCGACCGAGTTCTTCGGCATCGAGCCGAACGTGTCGGTGATGCACCAAGTGGTCACCGCACAGCTCGCGCACCGTCGTGCGGGAACTCAGAGCACGAAGACCCGCTCGGAAGTGAGCGGCGGTGGCAAGAAGCCATTCGGCCAGAAGGGCACCGGTAATGCCCGTCAGGGTTCGACCCGCGCACCGCACTTCAGCGGTGGTGCCGTCGCACTCGGACCGAAGCCGCGCAAGTACGGCCAGCGCACGCCGAAGAAGATGGTCCAGTTGGCCCTTCGCTCGGCCCTGTCCGATCGCGCAGGCGAGGGCAAGGTCGTCGTCGTCGACAAGTTCGGCTTCGACAAGCCGAGCACCAAGGACGCCAAGTTGTTGCTCTCCACGCTCGGCGTCGAGGGCAAGGTCATGGTCGTCGTGGAGCGCTCCGATGAGCTCGCCACGAAGAGCTTCCGCAACCTCGCCAACGTGCAGGTCGTCCACACCGGCGAGCTGAATGCCTACGACGTGTTGTGCAACGACTGGCTCGTGTTCACCCAGGGCAGCCTGCCCACGACCGCAAAGGCCGCACAGTGAAAGATCCACGCGACATCATCATCCGTCCGATCATCTCGGAGAAGAGCTACTCGCTGATGGACAAGGGCACCTACACCTTCGAGGTGTCGCCCGATGCCAGCAAGCCGGAGATCTGCGACGCCGTCGAAGCCATTTGGAACGTCAAGGTTCGTCGCGTCAACACGCTGAACCGTCGTGGCAAGGTGCGCCAGACCCGCGGTACCAACCGTTTCGGTCAGCGTCCCAACACCAAGCGCGCAATCGTCACCCTCGAGGCGGGAAACGAAATCCCGTTGTTTGAGAACTAGATCGAAGCAGACAAAGGACGAACATGGGAATCCGCAAACGCAAACCAACGAGCGCCGGCCGCCGCTTCCAGACGGTGTCCGACTTCGCCGAAATCACGAAGTCGACGCCTGAGAAGTCGCTGCTCGCCAAGAAGAACTCCAAGGGTGGTCGCAACGCCTACGGTCGCATCACCTCGCGTCACCAGGGTGGTGGCCACAAGCAGCAGTACCGCATCG
>RFNE01000079.1 GCA_009927375.1 Actinomycetota bacterium
TCATGTGCACGCGTTGACGCGGTGAGCGTGGAGCTTTCTCGAAGGGGCGGCCATGGCTGAGTTGCTCAGAGTTGATGGTCTCGTCAAGAATTTCGAACTTCGCGCAAATACTGGAATTCGAAAGACCAAGAGAACGGTGCAGGCAGTCAGTGATGTGTCGTTCACCGTGGGACGCGGAGAAACCCTGGGGATCGTCGGAGAGTCCGGGTCGGGGAAGACCACGGTCGGTCGTTGCGTGATGGGCTTTGGAACCGACGAGCGGTTCAATTGTGTTCGATGGTCACGACCTCACCAAGTTGTCGTTTGAGGAGATGCGCGTCCTTCGGAGACGCTTACAGATCGTGTTCCAGGATCCCTTCGCGTCGCTCGATCCGAAGATGACCGTGGGTTCATCAATTGCGGAACCTCTGGTCGTGCAAGAGGTCGCAGGTGACCATGATGAACGGGTCGCAGAGATGTTGAATCTCGTTGGCTTGGCACCGGATCACGCGAAGCGCTTCCCCCATGAGTTCTCTGGAGGTCAACGTCAACGGGTCGGAATCGCTCGAGCACTCGCCCTCGATCCTGATCTGATCGTCCTCGACGAGCCCGTCTCTGCACTCGATGTGAGCATCCAGGCCGGTGTGGTGAACCTCTTTGCGGACCTCCAGGAGCGACTGGGAATGTCGTACATCTTCATTGCACACGATCTTTCCGTGGTGCGTCATATCGCTCACAACGTCGCGGTGATGTACCTCGGGCGCATCGTGGAGATCGGCAAGAAGGAAGACATCTACGCCAATCCTCGTCATCCATATACGAAGGCCCTTCTCTCCGCGGTACCTCTTCCAAATCCGACGGTCGAACGGACGAGAAAGCGAATCATGCTTGAAGGAGATGTCCCGTCACCCGTGGATCCGCCGAGTGGCTGCAGGTTCCGAACACGTTGTTGGAAAGCCACGGAAAGTGTGCGCAGGAGACGCCTCAGTTGACCGCGACTGGTGGCGGACAGAGTGTCGCCTGCCATTTCCCTGAGTGACGCAGATAGCCTGAAATCATGCGTTCGTTCATCACGGCTGTCACTCTGGTCATCAATGTTCTCTCGCTCATTGCGATGGTCGTCGGAGTCCTCCTGCACAGCGGTCGCGGTGGTGGCCTCAGCGACATGTTCGGCGGGGGCGGCTCTGCGGCACTTGGATCTGCTGCTGCCGAGCGGAACTTGAACCGGATCACGACGGTTCTTGCACTCGTGTGGCTGTTCTCCGTCGTTGCGCTCGGGATGTTGCTCGCGTAATCAGTCAGTACACTGAAGTCCAC
>RFNE01000291.1 GCA_009927375.1 Actinomycetota bacterium
AACGTGTTCCGGATGCGCCTGCTCGGCGCCGAAGTCGTCCCGGCAATGTCAGGGAGCCGCACGTTGAAAGACGCAGTCAACGAGGCCATGCGCGATTGGGTCGCATCCGTTGAGTCGACGTACTACGCAATCGGTTCGGTGATGGGCCCACATCCATACCCGTGGATCGTTCGCACGTTCCAGTCGGTGATCGGCGACGAAGCCCGCGTGCAGTGTCGTGAGCTGCTCAACGGTGAGGATCCCGATGTGGTCGTCGCTTGTGTCGGCGGCGGCAGTAACGCGATCGGAATCTTCTCGGGATTCGTCGACACGGATGCGCGTCTCGTCGGCGTCGAGCCTGCGGGTGGAGCGGCAGTGGGACGCGGCGTTCCGGGCGTCGTGCACGGAATGCGTTCGTATCTCATGCAGGACGAATACGGCCAGGTGCAGGAAGCACACTCGATCAGTGCCGGTCTCGATTATCCCGGGGTCGGTCCGGAGCACTCGCACCTGTCGTCGATCGGTCGTGCCGAATATCCGTCGGTCACCGACGAAGAGGTCATTGAGGGCTTTCAGTTGTTGTCGCGCACCGAAGGCATCATCCCCGCGCTCGAATGTGCACATGCCGTGGCGTGGATCTCGCGCGAGGCGCCGAAGATGCAGGGCAAGACCGTGCTCATGAATCTCTCGGGGCGTGGAGACAAAGACGTTGCCAGATGATGGACATCCTCGGTCCAACGCTGTGAATCCGTCGCTCGAGTCGCATCTCCGCGCGCGGCGCGAGTCTGGTCGAAAGATTCTTGTGCCCTACATCACCGGTGGACTGCCGGGCTGGCTGGATGCCATTCGAGCCGCAGCCGCACAGGGTGCAGACGCGATCGAAATTGGGATTCCTTTTTCCGATCCCGTGATGGATGGCCCGGTCATCCAGCAGGCCTCCGAGGTTGCGCTGCGCAACGGCGCGACGCCCGTGTCGATCCTGCAAGAAATTCGTGCGGTCGATGTGGAGGTTCCACTCGCGGTGATGTGTTACTACAACACCGTGCACAATGCCGGCCACGAGCGGTTCGCGAGCATGCTCGCCGACGCAGGGATTGCAGCAGCGATCGTGCCCGATCTTCCGCTCGAGGAGTCGGGTCCGTGGTGTGCCGCGGCAGATGCGGCCGGTGTCGAGACCGTCATGCTGGCTGCGCCGACCGCCCCCGACGAACGCTTGCCCCGCATCATCGATCGAGCCCGGGGCTTCGTGTACGCCGTTGGGTTGCTGGGTGTCACCGGCGAGCGCGATGAACTCGCGTCAACCGCAGTGGCTCTTGCCGGACGGCTGAAGGCGCTCACCGACAAACCTGTTCTGGTTGGTGTCGGTGTGTCGAATGCAGAGCAGGCCGTTGAGGCGTCGCGTGTGGCTGACGGGTGATCCAAGGAGCATCCGTCATGCGACGAATGCTGGAAAATGGTCCTGACGCGGTCGGGGAGTATGTCGCCGAGGTGCGTCGCGCCCTCGATCACGCACACTCGACGAACTAGGTTTGTCGCATGCTGAAGGCCGGATCGAAGGCGCCGAAAATCGATTTGCTCGATCAAAACGGAAAGAGAACGACGCTCGCCTCATTCGGTAAGAAGAAGATCCTCGTCTACTTCTACCCAAAGGCGGACACGCCTGGTTGCACGCAGCAGTCCTGCTTGTTGCGGGACATCGCGGGGGACATCGGTCGCACCGCGATCGTGGGCATCAGTCCAGATTCACCTGCCAAGCAGAAGAAGTTCGACGACAAGTACTCGCTCGGTTTCCCGCTCTTGAGCGACGAGGAACACGTGGTGGCGAAGGCGTACAAGGTGTGGAAAGAGAAGTCGATGTATGGGCGAAAGTACATGGGGATCGAACGTTCCGCATTCCTCATCGACGCAAACGGTGTGATCCTGCATGCTTGGTACAAGATCTCGCCGAAGGACACTCCTGCCAAATTGCTGGAAGCGCTCGGCAAGTGACATCGTTCCCCGAGCCCTCTGCGCTGTTGCCGCATCGTCCGCCGTTTCTCTTCGTCGACGCGATCACCAGCCTCGACCCCGGAGTCTCGGCAACCGCGACCTGGACCTTGACAGGGAAGGAATGGTTCTTCGAGGGTCATTTCCCCGGGCGACCGACGCTGCCGGGTGTCTTGATGTGCGAGGCGATCGCCCAAACTGGCGCGCTCGCCATTCTCGCCGACGATCGTTACAAGGGGAAACTTCCGCTCTTTGGTGGACTCGACGGTGCGCGGTTCAGGCGCCAAGCAGGTCCCGGAGACACGCTGACCCTGGAGGCGACGATGGGCAAGATGTCTGCGAGAGCGGGTAAGGGTTCGGGTCGCGTCCTAGTGAACGGTGAAGTCGCCTGCGAATGTGACCTGCTGTTCGTCGTTGTCGACGCTTGATCTCAGCCGACGGGGGAGATGATCACCGAACCGTTGTGACCACCGAAGCCGAAGTTGTTCGAAATGGTCGGCCCAGGTGTCCACGGTCGGGGTTCACCGACGACGACGTCGATGGTCATCGCCGGTCGATCTGCGTGGTCCCTCGCGTCGGTGGGATCAGCTTCTTCTCCATGCTCAGCAACACGGCCGCTGCTTCGAGCGCGCCTGCTGCCCCGAGCGGGTGACCGGTCACTCCCTTGATCGAGACGACTGGGGGACGTGATTCGCCGAAGAGCTTGGCAATTGCCTCGGACTCGGCAGCATCGTTGAGCGGTGTGCTCGTGCCGTGGGCGTTGATCTGCTTGATGTCGGACGGCTTCAGCCCGGCGTCCTCGAGCGCGAGTTGCATGCATCGAACCGCTCCCGCGCCGCCGGGTGATGGTGCGGTGATGTGGTGTGCATCGGCGTTGCTTGCCGCACCGACGATCTCCGCGAGGATCGTCGCGCCTCGTTCGACTGCCAAGTCGTATCGCTCGAGTACGAACACCGCGGCGCCTTCGCCCATGATGAACCCATCCCGGGTGGCGTCGAACGGCTTGCTCACGAGCGTGGTGGAGAGTGCGGTCATGTTCGCGAAACCGGCGAGGGCGGTGATGGTCGCAGCAGACTCCGATCCGCCAGTGACGACCGAGTCGCACTGACCCCAGGCGATTTGTCGTGCGGCGGCTCCGATCGCGTGGGTCGATGCTGCGCATGCGGTGCAAATCGTTTCTGCAGGACCCTGCAACCCGTAGCGCATGGAGATCGCTGCTCCGGATGCATTCGACATCATCATCGGAACGAGGAACGGCGACACGCGGCGCTCACCCTTCTCGACGCGCACGATGACCTGCTCTTCGAGGGTGCGCAGGCCACCGATTCCGGTTCCGAAGATCGTGCCGATTCGTGCTGGATCGTAGGGAAGCGAGCCGGATTGGGTCAGTGCTTCGTGCGCAGCGGCGAGTGCGAACTGCTCGCAGCGATCACTTCGGCGTGCATCCTTCGGCGAGTCGAAGTACGGGGACGGGTCCCATTCGGCGATTTCGATCGAGCGGGCACCACTGAAACCTGGTCCGAGCAGCCCAGACCAAAAATTCTCCTTACCGATTCCGCACGGCGCAACGACGCCGTAGCCCGTGATCGCGACGCGATGTCCAGCGCCCCGCATGAAGGTGTAGCGGCTACTTGACTTTTGAGGTGACGAGCGCGAAGGCCTTGCCGACGGTGTCGACGCCCTCGAGGTCACTCTCTGGGACTTCGATGCCGAATTCTTCCTCGAGTGCCATCACGAGTTCGACCAGGTCGAGGCTGTCGGCGTCGAGGTCGTCGCCGAAGCTCGCCTCAGGGGTGATCTTGGACGCATCGACGGACAGCACGTCCACGGCGCACTTCTTGAAACGGTCGAACAGTTCTTGGCTCACGAGATCTCCTTGGTGGTGCGATGTGGTGCCTGTCGCCAAGCACAAGTCAATAGTAGTCGGCGCGATGAGTGTGACGCCGTTAGTGACCCATGCCAAGTCCGCCATCGACGGGGATGACCGCTCCCGTGATGTACGCCGCGGAAGGGCTCGCGAGGAACGTGATGACGTCGGCGATCTCGTTCGGTTGTGCAGTTCGTCCGAGTGGCACGGCGGCGCGAAGCTCTTCCATGCGCTTGTCACCCAACACGGCGGTCATGTCGGTGTCGACTGGGCCAGGTGCGACAACGTTCACGCACACGTTGCGCGAGCCGAGTTCGCGGGCGAGCGAACGCGCAAGTCCGATGAGGCCTGCCTTGGACGCCGAGTAGTTCGCCTGTCCTGCGGAGCCGAGCATCGCGACGACGCTTGAGACGAGGATGATGCGGCCGGTTCGTGCGCGAATCATTCCCTGTGCCGCGCGCTTGCACACTCGGTATGCGGCAGTGAGGTTGGCATCGACGACATCGGCGAAATCCGCTTCGCTCATTCGCAGCAAGAGTCCGTCACGTGTGATGCCGGCATTGGAAACGAGAACGCCGACTGGACCGAACTTCTCTTCGACGGCTGCGAAGGCGGCGTCGACGTCTGACGCGCTCGTGACGTCGCACTTGACCGCGAAGAATTCTCCTGGTGGTGGCGACGAGTTGTACGTGACCGCAACGTTGTCGCCCAGTGCGGCGAACGCACGCGCGGTGGCAAGCCCGATGCCCTTTGAGCCACCGGTGACGAGAACGGTTCGTGGAGTGTGTGTCATCGAGAAGCTCCCTTCGAGGACCAACGAATGATCGCGCTCGCCGCGGTCATACCTGCTCCGAATCCGACCATGAGTACGAGATCACCATCGCGGAGATGCCGCCCGCTCATCGCTCCGTCCGTTGCCGCGTCGAAGAGGGCAAGGGGGATCGAGGCAGAGGACGTGTTGCCGGTCTCGTGGAGGACGACTGCGGTCCGTTCCTTGGGAATGCCGAGTCGATCGCAGGCCGCATCAATGATTCGAGTGTTTGCCTGGTGCGGCACGACGAGAGCAATGTCGTCGCCGGTAAGTCCAGCGATGGCGAGGGATTTCTGAGCGGAGTCGACCATGATGCGCACCGCGCGGCGGAACACTTCCTTGCCGTCCATCTGGATGTTGCCGCCAATCTCGGCATAGAGAAGATCTTCGGCAGAGCCATCGGCATCGAGATCCCATGCGAGGAGGTGCCCCGGTCCATCGACGGCTTCGAGCACCGCAGCGCCCGACCCGTCGGCAAAGAGCACCGCGGTGTTGCGATCGGTCCAGTCGGTGATGCGCGACAGCGTGTCGGTGCCGATCAGGAGAACCTTTTGCGAACCGATCGCGATGAGGCCGTGGGCGACGGCGAGTGCATAGACGAAACCCGAGCAGGCGGCGTTGATGTCGAAGGCGCCGCAGGACAGCCCGAGTTCGCGAGCAACGGCGGCAGAGGTTGCCGGAACTTGGCGATCGGGGGTGGTGGTGGCGAGGACCAGAGCATCGATGTCGGAGGGTTGCAGACCCGCCATCGCGATCGCTTTGCGGGCACTTTCGACGCTGAGCGACATTGTCGATCCACCCACGTGACGTCGATGGATCCCCGTGCGTTCACGAATCCATTCGTCCGAGGTCTCCATCGTCTTGGACAACTCATCGTTGGTGATGACGCGCTCGGGAAGTGCAAGGCCCCAGCCGGTGAAACGCGCGCCGCGCGCAGTTGCGGGAACCGTGGGCATCGATCAAACCCTAATCGTTGAAATGACTGCGCCTATCGACTGCGCAGCCATGCAACGGGCTGATGTGGAGTGAGTCGTTCTCCATCGACGGCGATGAAGCTCTGCAACATTCCGGCAAACGGAGAACGTACCTCGACGTCGCCGACGTGTCCGAGCACGGTGCCGACGTCGACGAGAGTCTGGTTCGTGAGGTCGGATCGACGTGTAAAGACACCTGCGCCAGGCGAGACCACCAATCGTTCGACGGCAAAGAGATGCTCTCCCTCGTGACGAGCGGTTTCGGGAATGGTTGCCGCGTGATCGAACGTGTCGAGCCAGTCGATGAGTTTGTCGAGGTCGTCCGGTGTCGCGACGCTGATGTGTCGGGAGTCTTCGATCGTGCGCTTGACCATTCCGGTCAGCACACCTCCGGGTCCGAGCTCGATGAATCCCGTGATGCCGAGCTGCGACAACTCGAGGAGCACGTGCTTCCATCGCACCGGACTCGAAAGTTGAGCCGACAACAACGATGCCCATTCCTCTCCCGTGGCGTGTGCGCGTGCGTCGACGTTCGAAACAACGGGAACCTCGGTGTCGCGGGGTCGGGCTGCGGCAATTGCGTCACGAAGTCGGTCGCGTGCGGACGTCATGTATGGCGTGTGGAACGCGCCAGAGACTGCGAGGGGCATGATGCGCTTGGCGCCGAGTTCCTTGGCGTGTTCGCCGGCCTTGGAGACGCCTTCGGGGGAACCGGCGATCACGACTTGGCCTGGTGCGTTGAAGTTCGCGACCCATACGTCCGCATCAGCTCGGCGACAAGCGACTTCGACGTCTTCGTCGTCGAGACCGAGAACCGCGGCCATCGTGCCTGGAGAGGCGAGTCCTGCCTCGTGCATCGCAGCCGATCGTTCGCTCACGAGCCGCACTCCATCGTCGAAACCGAGTGCGCCAGTGGCCGTGAGAGCGGTGTATTCGCCGAGGCTGTGGCCGGCACAGTAGGTGGGTTCGATACCGAGGCGCTCGACGGCATCCAGGACCATGAGTGACGAGACGAAGGTCGTCAGCTGTGCATTGCGCGTGTCCTTGAGTTCTTCGGCATCTGCGTCGAGCAGAAGTTGGCCGACGTCGCGACCAGCGACTTCAGATGCTTCGGCGACGAGTTCCCAGCTCTCGTGGTCAACCCACGGGCGTCCCATGCCGGGGCGCTGTGAGCCCTGCCCTGGAAAGGTAAAGGCCAACATGACCCACACAGCGTAGGTCCCTCGGGGACTCGGTACGATACATCGCTCGGCACGCGCCGAATTGGTCCGATACTCAGGCCCGAGTGGCGGAATGGCAGACGCGACGGACTCAAAATCCGTTGTTCGAAAGGGCGTGTGGGTTCAAGTCCCACCTCGGGCACCAGATGGAAACTCCTACAGTTACGGACGTGTTCGGCACGCGACTCATTGAACGCCGTCTGCGCACCGTGTCGCAGTCACTTTCGTCGATGCGAGCAGAACTCGTCATCTATGACGAGCAGCTCGCGCACTTCGAAGACGATGCCAATGACAAGGAGATTCGCGCGCTCGTCTCCGAGACCGCCTCTGCGGCACACGAGCACCGCGACGCGGCGCGTCATCTTGAATTCGTGCGTCAACGCAGGGCCGAACTCCTCGAGGCGATTCGAGATCTCGAGGTTCGTCAAGACGAACTGCTCGACGGACTGAACAAGAAGTCCGGTTCGCGATGACGACCAATTCGGTTCGGGTCGTCGTCGCCGAGGACGAAGCGATCATCCGACTCGATCTCGTCGAGACTCTCGCCGAAGAGGGTTACGTCGTGGTCGCCGATACCGGTCGTGGAGACACCGCTGTCGATCTTGTGCGTGAGCACCAGCCGGACGTCGCGATCTTCGACATCAAGATGCCGGGACTCGATGGCCTCGAGGCCGCACGCATCGTTTCCGAGGAACGGCTGTGTCCTGTCGTGATGTTGACCGCGTTCAGCCAGCGTCAAGTGATCGAACAGGCTCGCGATGCGGGTGCGTTGGCGTATCTCGTCAAGCCGTTCCAGAAGACGGATCTTGTACCCGCGATCGAACTCGCGATCGGGCGTTTCGCCGAGATGAAGGCAATCGCGGGAGAGCGCGACCACTTCGGCCAGCAACTCGAACTCCGCAAGTTGCTGGACCGCGCGAAGGGCATCCTCATCGATGAGCACAAGATGAGCGAACAAGATGCGTTCAACTTCATTCAGAAGACGGCGATGAGTCGACGCTTGAAGATGCAGCAGGTCGCCGAGGGCGTTCTCGACCGCACGATCACGCCGAACGACTGATTTCGGTCGCTGCGATTATCGTTGGTCGCGGTGAGGCTCCTATGAAACTGCTGGCACTCGACGGCAACTCCCTCACGTATCGGGCCTTCTTTGCACTGCCGACCGACATGGCGACAGCATCAGGACAGGTGACGAACGCCATCTATGGCTTCACCTCGATGTTGACGACGCTCATGAAAGATCAGCGCCCCGATGGGGTCGTCGTGGTCTTCGATCGCAAGGAGCCGACCTTCCGCCACGAAGCTGCGCCTGAGTACAAAGCGCAACGAGAAAAGCAGCCCGACATCTTGTATCAACAGCTCGAACTCGTCCGCGAACTCCTCGGCGCGCTGGGTGTCGCCACGCTCGACTATCAGGGTTTCGAAGGTGATGACTTGATCGCAACGATCGTCGACCGTTGCGAGCGCGACGGCAACGACGTCGTCATCGTGACGGGGGACCGAGACAGCTACCAACTCGTCCATGATCCACACGTTCGGGTGCTCTACAACAAGCGAGGTGTGAGTGACTATGCGCTCTATGACGAGAAGGGCATCGTCGAGCGCACCGGAGTGACGCCGGCTCAATACGTCGACTACGCCGCCTTGCGCGGTGACCCGAGCGACAACCTCGACGGTCTGCCCGGTGTCGGCGAGAAGACGGCGGCGAAGTTGCTCAATCAATACGGGTCGTTGAAGGCGATCATCGATGCAGCAGGTGAACAAACTCCGAAACTGAAGGCGGCCATCATCGAGCACGCCGATCGAGTCGTGCGGAACGCGGAGTTGATGCGTCTGCGGAGAGACGTTCCGATCGATGTCGACTACGCCTCCTTCGTGCCACGACCCGATCTCGGGCGAACGGCTGCGATGTTCACAACTCTCGAGTTCAAGAACATGATGTCCCGCGTCAAGGACGCATTCTCTGCATTCGTCACCGATGATGCGCCGGCAGGCGTCGCAGAATCTGCCGAGCAGAACGCTGTCGTAGGGCTGGAGGCGAAAGTGACTCGTGGTTCGTCACTGCCAGCGAAGGTGAAGGGCGAGGTCGTTGTGTTGGCGGGTTGGGGTTCAGGGGACACGCTGGGCGACGCACCGAACGGTCTCGCGGTCGTGTCCGATGTGTCCAGTTCATCGGTGACGTGGATCGACGACGTTTCTCGCGCTCTGGACTCATTGTCCAAGTTGCCAATGATCGTGACTCACGACGCAAAGCGACTCCATCGATGGATGTTGTCGAGCGGAAGGGAAGACCTTCCGAAAGTCTTCGACGTTGCAATCGCGGGATACCTGCTTGACCCAGCTGACGGTGAGCGAACCGTCGGCGACCTCGCGGCTGCACATCTTGGCGTTGCACTGGACGCTTCGAGCCGGACACCTACCGGGCAACTTTCGTTCGAAGAGTCCGACTCGGACGTGGTGAACACGACCTGCGCGGAGGCGCTGGCCGTCGCTCGGCTCGTCGAGCCCCTTCGCACGGGTTTGAAGGCACAAGAGATGTTGGCGCTTGCCGAGGACGTCGAGATGCCCCTGGTTGCGGTGCTTGCACGGATGGAGCACCTCGGCATCGGCGTTGATCGCTCGGCACTCGACCGAATTGCTTCGCATCTGGAGAGTCGCGTTGCCGAGCTCACGACGAAGTTGCACGGTCTTGCGGGGAAAGAGTTCAACATCAACTCTCCCGCTCAGTTGCGCGTGATCCTCTTCGAGGAAAAGAAGCTGCAGCCGGGAAAGAAGACGAAGACAGGTTTCAGCACCGATGCGGCGACGTTGGAGAAGATCCGCGATCAATGGCCAGATTTCATCGATGCGCTGATGGAGTTTCGAGAATTGGACAAGTTACGCGGAACCTACGGCGAGGGTCTCCGCGAGGTCGTTGCATCGGATGGTCGCATCCACGCGACGTTCAATCAGATGGTTGCGCGAACCGGTCGCCTCAGTAGCGAGAATCCGAACTTGCACAACATCCCCGTGCGCAGCGATGAAGGCAAGGTCTTCAGGACGGCGTTCGTGCCTGCGAAAGGATCGCAGTTCCTCGTCGCTGACTACAACCAAATCGAATTGCGTTGCATCGCTCACCTCGCTAACGACCCGGGGCTCATCGATGCCTTCACGAAGGGTGAGGACATCCACACCAGTACGGCGGCGCGAGTGTTCGGTGTGGCTGCGTCAAAGGTGACGGGCGAAATGCGCTCGAAGGCGAAGATGGTTTCGTATGGCCTCGCCTATGGCATGGAGGCCTATGGCCTCAGTCAGCGACTGGGAATCGCCGTCGACGAAGCGGCAGAGATCTTGGATGCCTACTTCGCCGCGTTCCCGAACGTGAAGCAGTACATGGATGATGCAGTCGAGGCGGCAAAGAAGCGTGGCTACACCGTGACCTTGTTTGGACGACGCCGATTCATTCCGGAATTGAACAATCCCAATTTCCGGCTTCGCCAGATCGGGGAGCGCCAGGCCATGAATGCGGCGATCCAGGGACTCGCCGCAGACATCTTCAAGATTGCGCTGGTGTCGATCGACGCCAAGCTCAGGTCGTCCGACACCTCGGGGCGCATCGTGTTGCAAGTTCACGACGAAGTGATCGTCGAGGCGAAGAAGTCTGATGCGAATGCCGTCGAAGAGATCGTTCTTGGTTCGATGCGCGAAGCGGCTTCTCTGCGTGTGCCGCTCGAGATCAATGCCGCATGGGGCGACTCGTGGGCATCCGCCAAGTCGTAGGTCCTCATGGTTGATCGCACTCATTGGTTCGAGGAACTCGCCGACCACATGGGAGAGGCCTACCTTCGCTATTCGTTCACCAAGGGGACAGTCCAGGAAGTCGATTTCTTGGTCGACGAACTAGAACTCACCTCATCGATGTCGATTCTCGATGTGGGATGCGGGCCCGGACGACACAGCCTTGAGTTGGCCCGTCGCGGTTTTCGTGTGACGGGAATCGACATCAGCGAACCTTCATCGACATTGCGCGCTCACGTGCCGAACACGAAGGTCTCACGAATGCGAAGTTCTTCGTCGTCGATGCCCGTGATCACGATGCAATGGTCTCGGCTGTCGGACTGGTCGATCGTGTCGTGTGTCTCTGCCAGGGTGCCTTCGGCGTGATGCGTGAAAATGGACAAGATGAGTCGGTCCTGCGGGCGATGGGATCGGTCTTGCGCTCAGGTGGCCGTCTCGCGCTCAGCGCCTTCAATGCGTATTTCTCGGTGCGGCACCATCACGAAGCGGACTTCGACGCAGATCGTGGTATCAGTCACGAGCGGACGGTGATCAAGGATTCTGCAGGATTGGGCAAGGAGGTTTCGTTGTGGACCGGGTGCTACACCCCGCGCGAACTCAGACTTCTCCTTGTCAAGCACGGGTTCCGTGACCCCTCCGTGTACGGCGTGGAACCAGGCGCCTACGGGAGGAATGCCCCCAGCGTGGACATGGCGGAGTTCTTGGTCGTCGCCGAACGAGTCTGAAGCACCCACTGGTAGCGTGAAACCCCTGTCCTTCCGCCGGGAGGACCATGCGGGTGACCGTATGCCATCTCTCCATATCCACCGAAAGAACTTCCATGTCCGACCTTCAGACCATGCAATCCCCGCCAATGGGCACCTTCGACAAGGACGGCAACTACACGCCACGCCAAGTCGTCGAACGCGATCTCTCCCAGCCATTCGCCGAGGCCATCGGCAACACGATGGTGGAGCTGAAGGAAGGCCAACTCGTGACCGGAACGGTCGTGCGTATCACCCGCGACGAAGTGTTGGTGGAAATCGGTTACAAGACCGAAGGCGTGATCCTCTCTCGTGAGTTGAGCATCCGCAACGACGTCGATCCGAACGAGATCGTCAAGCTCGGCGAGAAGATCGAGACGCTCGTCCTCACCCTCGAGGACAAGGAAGGTCGTCTGCTCCTCTCCAAGAAGCGCGCACAGTACGAGCGCGCCTGGGGAGACATCGAGAAGGTCAAGGCTGCAGACGGCACCGTCGAAGGCCTCGTCATCGAGGTCGTCAAGGGCGGACTCATCGTGGACATCGGTCTGCGTGGATTCCTTCCCGCATCGCTCGTCGAACTGCGTCGCGTTCGTGATCTCGCGCCGTACATCGGCCAGCGCATCACCGCGAAGATCCTCGAGCTCGACCGCAATCGCAACAACGTCGTGTTGTCGCGTCGCACGCTCCTCGAGCAGAACCAGCGCGGCGCTCGTGATGAGTTCCTCACCAACCTGAAGATCGGTGAAGTCCGCAAGGGTCGCATCTCGAGCGTCGTGGCGTTCGGTGCATTCGTCGATCTCGGTGGCATGGATGGACTCATCCACGTCTCCGAGCTCTCGTGGAAGCACGTCGACAACCCGACGGCCGTCGTCAACATCGGCGACGAAGTCACCGTCAAGGTGCTCGAAGTCGACATGGAGCGCGAGCGCATCAGCCTCTCGCTCAAGGCGACGCAGCAGGATCCGTGGCAAGAGTTCGCCAACGGTCACCAGGTCGGTCAGCTCGTCTACGGTCGCGTCACCAAGCTCGTGCCGTTCGGCGCTTTCGTCCAGGTTGGCGACGGCATCGAAGGACTCGTGCACATCTCGGAGATGTCGGCGCACCACGTCGAGGCTCCGGAGCAGGTCGTCACGCCGGCAGAGGAGTTGTGGGTCAAGATCATCGACCTCGACCTCGCACGCCGTCGCATCAGCCTGTCGATCAAGCAGGCCGCCGAAGGCGGCGAGTTGGCCGAGGAATATCGCGGTCAGTTCCAAGTCGACGAGCAGGGCAACTGGGTCGGTGGTGGCGACGACAGCGCGCGCGAAGCAGCGTGGTCGGAGTACTTCGACAACGCCGGTTCGACAGAGTCCTCCACTCCAACCGAATAGGTGCAGCGTCGGGGTTCACCCCGAAGATCGGATGACGAGTCGTGATCCTTGTTGGTCTGACGGGCGGTATCGGTTCCGGCAAATCGACGGTGTCGCGTCTGTTGCATGAGCGGGGATGCGCGATCATCGACGGCGACCAGATCGCCCGTGACCTGCAGGTTCCGCATGGTCCTGCGATTCCGGCGTTGGCTGCGCGGTTCCCTGATGCGGTGCATGACGGAGTGCTCGATCGGCAAAAGCTCGCTCAAACGGTGTTCACCAACCCCGATGAGTTGGCGGCGCTGAACGGGATCATGCTTCCCCTCATCAACGAGGGAATCATGGCCCAGATCGCAGATCACGCACAGGGCAACGGACTCGTGGTGCTCGACATGCCGTTGTTGGCGGAGTTTCCTCGTCGTGATCTCTCCGGCATCGTCGTGGTCGACATCGACCCCGAGATCGCGGTCGTACGTCTCGTGTCGCAGCGCGGAATGAATGAAGATGACGTACGCGCAAGGATGTCGAAGCAGGCAACCCGGGAGAAGCGACTCGCGATCGCCGATCGGGTGATCACGAACGACGGATCATTTGAGGATCTCGTCCGCCAGGTCGACGAGTGCGTGGTCTGGGCGAAGGGATTGCCCAAGGCTGGTCCTCGGGCAGGTGAGCCCGTCCGCTCGTGACCGCCCAAAGATTCCAAGTCGTCAGCGACTACCAGCCGGCTGGTGACCAGCCGAAGGCGATCGATGCGTTGTCGAAGGGTGTCGATGAGGGAATGAAGTTTCAGACGCTTCTCGGAATTACGGGAAGCGGAAAGTCGGCAACGATCGCATGGACGATCGAACGCGTGCAGCGACCGACGCTGATTCTTGCACCAAACAAGTCGCTCGCTGCACAGCTCGCCCAGGAGATGAAGGAGTTCTTTCCGAAGAATCGTGTCGAGTACTTCGTGAGCTACTACGACTACTACCAGCCTGAGGCATACATCCCCTCGAGTGACACCTTCATCGAAAAGGACTCGTCGATCAACGACGAGATCGATCGTTTGAGGCATTCGGCAACCGCGGCGCTCCTCACTCGTCGGGACACGATCGTCGTGGCATCGGTGAGCTGCATCTACGGCATGGGGAACCCAGAGGAATACCGAGGCACGCTGCTCGAGCTGCACACGGGCGTCGATTATGACCAGCGCAGCATCCTGCGTCGTCTCGTCGACCTGCAGTACGACCGCAACGACGTGACGCTCGGTCGAGGGAATTTCCGCGTGCGTGGCGACACCATCGAAATCCAACCCGCGTACGACGAAACCGTGACGCGGGTGGAATGTTTGGCGACACCGTCGATCGGATCACGGTCGTCGATCCGCTGACCGGAGAGACGATCAGCGAGCACAGCGAAATCATGATCTTTCCTGCAACGCACTACGTTGCGGGTGACGAGCGGATGCGCACTGCGGTGCAGGGGATCGAAGCCGAACTGCAAGTGCGCCTGAAGACGTTCGAGACCGAGGGCAAATTGCTCGAGGCGCAACGCCTACGGATGCGAACCCAATACGACCTCGAGATGATCGCGGAGATGGGGTACTGCAATGGCATCGAGAACTACTCGATGCACATCGACGGCCGCTCGCCAGGCGAGCCTCCGTTCACGCTGCTCGACTATTTTCCTGACGACTATCTGCTCGTCATCGACGAGAGCCACGTCACCGTGCCCCAGCTACACGGCCAGTTCGCCGGTGACCGCAGTAGGAAGCAGACGTTGATCGAGCACGGTTTCCGTCTTCCAAGTGCAGCTGACAATCGACCATTGCGATTCGAAGAAGCAATGCAGCGGATCAATCAGTGCATCTTCCTTTCTGCCACACCGGCCGACTACGAGTTGAAGAACTCCCAGCAGATCGTCGAGCAGATCGTTCGCCCGACGGGCCTCGTGGATCCCGAAGTGATCGTGAAACCGACGACGGGACAGATCGACGACATCATCTCGTTGGTCAAGGAGCGCGTGGAGATGGAGGACAGGGTCCTCATCACCACTCTCACGAAGAAGATGGCCGAGGACTTGAGCGAGTACCTCCTGGAGCAAGGCTTGCGTGTTCGGTATCTGCACTCGAACATCGACACCATCCAACGCATCGAAATCTTGCGGGCACTTCGTCTCGGTGAATTTGACGTGCTGGTCGGCATCAACCTGTTGCGTGAGGGTCTCGATTTGCCCGAGGTCTCCCTCGTCGCGATCCTCGATGCCGACAAGGAAGGCTTCCTGCGGAGCGAGACCTCGCTCATCCAGATGATCGGCCGCGCGGCACGAAACGTGAACGGTCAAGTGGTGATGTATGCGGACAAGACGACGGCGGCGATGACGAAGGCGATCGGGAGACGAAACGACGACGCGAGCGACAGATCGCATACAACCTCGAACATGGCATCGACCCACAGACCATTCGTAAGGCAGTCGGCGACATTCTTGGCGTCTTGCGACCCAGTGAGGCGACCTCAGGTCAGTTGAAGAATGACCGGCGAGACCGCGATCGCCGCAAGGTGGTCGAAGAACTGAAGAACCTTCCCGAGAACGAGTTGGGTCGTCTCGTGCAGACCTTGGAAGAAGAAATGCACACCGCGGCCGAAGAACTTCGTTTTGAGTATGCGGCGAGACTTCGAGACGAGATCAAGGAACTCAGACGAGAACTTCGCGACGCGCGATAGTCGCTGGGTAGTGTCTGTCCGTGGCCTCCCGCACCCGCACTTCGAAGTCTCCCAGTCCGCGCAAACGCTTAGACGACGTCATCTCGGTCAAGGGTGCGCGCGAGCACAACTTGAAGAACGTGAGTTTGGAAATCCCGCGCAACAAGTTGGTGACCCTCACCGGTCTCTCGGGCTCGGGGAAGAGCAGCCTCGCCTTCGACACGATCTACGCAGAGGGCCAGCGCCGCTATGTGGAGAGCCTCAGCGCCTATGCGCGGCAATTCCTCGGCCAAATGGACAAGCCCGACGTCGACGTCATCGAAGGATTGTCTCCCGCGATTTCCATCGACCAGAAGACCGCATCGCGTAACCCACGGTCGACCGTCGGCACGATCACCGAGGTCTACGACTACCTGCGTCTTTTGTGGGCGCGCATCGGGGTCCAGCACTGTTGGAAGGACGGAACGGTTCTCCAACGTCAAACGCCACAACAAATCGTTGATCGCATCCTCGAGCTTGATGAAGGAGTCAGGTTCCAGGTCTTGGCTCCGGTCGTTCGCGCTCGCAAGGGTGAATACGACACGTTGCTCGGTGATCTCCTCGGTCAAGGTTTTCACCCGTGCGAAGATCGATGGTGAGACGGTCGACATTCAAGACTTCCTCAAGCGGGACAGCAAACTCGCGCGATACGAGCAGCATTCGATCGAGATCATCATCGATCGCCTCGTCAAGAAGTCGGGTATTGCACGTCGATTGACCGACAGCCTCGAGACTGCGCTCAAGCTCGCAGAGGGGGTAGCTCAGATCGAAATCATGGGCGCCAACTCATCCGACGCTGGCGAGGTCGTCACGTTCAGCCAGCATCTGGCGTGCCCCAAGTGCGGATTGAGTTTCGAGGAACTCGCTCCACGAAATTTCTCCTTCAACTCACCGTTTGGCGCGTGTGAAACGTGCGTTGGACTCGGCACACGTTTCGAGGTTGATCCCGATCTCGTGGTGCCCGATCCCGAACTGTCGCTGAGCGAAGGCGCCATCGCGCCCTGGAGGTCAGCGCACACTCAATACTTCACGCGAATGCTCGAGGCCGTCGCAGAAGAGTTCGAGATCGACATGGATCGGAAGTGGTCCAAGTTGTCCGAAAAACATCGCAACATCGTGATGAACGGAGCGGGGGACAGTGTCCTCGTGAAGTATCGAAATCGATATGGCCGCACTCGGGAGTACTCGACGTCCTATGAGGGTGTGGTGCCCTGGATCAAACGTCGCCACGAAAGCGCGGAGAGCGACTTCTCGCGGGAGCAGTTCGAGTCGTACATGCGTGAGGTCCCGTGCAAAGCCTGCAAGGGTGCCCGACTGAAGCCATCTTCGCTCGCAGTCAAGGTCAACGGCATGAGCTTGAGCGAGGTGTGCGACATGTCGATCGGAAAGTCGGCGAAATTCCTCGCCGGTCTCACGTTGTCGGACCGCGACAAGATGATTGCGGAACGTGTGGTGAAGGAGATCAACGCGCGGCTTGGATTCCTGCTCGACGTTGGCCTTGAGTATCTGACGTTGTCACGGGCGGCAGCCACCCTCGCGGGCGGCGAGGCACAGCGAATTCGTCTCGCGAGCCAGATTGGTTCTGGCCTCGTAGGCACGCTGTACGTGCTCGATGAGCCGTCGATCGGTCTTCATCAGCGCGACAATCATCGCCTGATCGAGACGCTCGAACGCCTCCGTGATCTCGGGAACACGGTGCTCGTGGTTGAGCACGACGAGGACACGATCAGGGCGAGCGATTGGCTCGTCGACATCGGTCCCGGTGCGGGCGAGCACGGCGGAGAAATCGTGTATTCGGGTCCGGTCGACGGCGTTCTTCGTGTCGCCAAATCCATGACGGGTCAATACCTCTCGGGAAAGAAGTCGGTCGCGGTGCCCGCGAAGCGGCGGCCGACGGGCGACGACTGGTTGACGATCCGGGGAGCGCGTGAGCACAACTTGAAGAATCTCACGGTGAAGGTTCCCCTCGGTTGTTTCGTCGCGGTCACCGGAGTGTCGGGGAGCGGGAAGAGCACCTTGATTCGCGACATCCTGCTTCCGTCGCTGATGCAGAAGATCTACAAGTCAAAGGACGCACCGGTCGCCACACGGCAGTCGACGGGGTCGGCAAGTTGGACAAGGTGATCGACATGGACCAGTCGCCCATTGGTCGAACTCCGCGATCGAATCCCGCGACGTATACGGGCGTCTTCGATGACATTCGCAAGCTCTTCGCGAATACGCCTGAGGCGAAGATCCGCGGTTACATGCCGGGCCGTTTCAGTTTCAATGTGCCCGGAGGTCGCTGCGAGGCGTGCTCCGGTGACGGAACGATCAAGATCGAGATGCACTTCCTTCCGGATGTCTATGTGCCGTGTGAGGTCTGCAAGGGTGCGCGCTACAACCGTGACACGCTGGATGTCACCTTCAAAGGGAAGAGCATCTCCGACGTGCTGAACATGCCGATTGAGGAAGCCGTGCAATTCTTCGCCAATCAGCCCCGCATCGCTCGTCACATGCAGACGTTGTTGGACGTGGGACTCGGATACGTGCGTCTGGGGCAGAGTGCACCAACACTGTCCGGTGGAGAAGCCCAGCGTGTGAAATTGGCGGCGGAGCTCGCCAAACGCGGGACGGGACACACGATCTACCTGCTGGATGAGCCAACGACGGGATTGCACTTCGAAGATGTGCGTCGTCTCCTCGTCGTCCTCTCGCGTCTCGTGGATCAGGGAAACACAGTTCTCGTCATCGAGCACAATCTCGAAGTGATTAAGACCGCAGACTGGATCATCGACATGGGTCCCGAAGGGGGAGATGGCGGGGGCGAGGTCGTGGCCCAGGGAACGCCGGAATCAGTCGCCAAGGTGAAGGCGAGCTACACGGGCCGGTTCTTGCAGCCGCTCCTCAAGAAGTAATGGACGCCGCACCGACGCTGATCCCCGAGGGTCCAGGTTCGTACCAATTCAAGGATGCGGTGGGTCGCATCATCTATGTGGGGAAGGCAAAGAACCTTCGCTCACGAGTGACGTCGTACTTCGTCGATCGTTCCACTCAGCATCCGCGCACGGCCGCAATGGTGACGGCCGCACACAGTGTCGAGTGGATCGAGGTCCGCAACGAACTCGAGGCATTGATGCTCGAGTACAACTTGATCAAAGAGCACCGACCGCGCTTCAACGTCAGGCTTCGCGACGACAAGAGCTATCCCTTCCTCGCGGTGACGACCTCCGATGAGTGGCCCCGAGCAACGGTGATGCGTGGGCGCAAGCGTTCCGGCACCCGATACTTCGGACCGTATGCGCACGCATGGGCGATCCGTGACACCCTCGACCAACTCGTGCGAACCTTTCCGGTGAGGACGTGTTCGGAATCCAAGTTCAACCAGCACCAGCGCCTCGGACGGCCCTGTCTGTTGTTCCACATCGAGAAGTGTTCGGGCCCGTGTGTCGGATCGGTGGATCGAGACTCCTATTCACACCATGTACAAGGAATGCTGCGATTCCTCGAGGGTGACAGTGCAGAGGTCGAGACACAGTTGAAGGCCGAGATGCAGGAGGCGTCCTCCTTGCAGGATTACGAGCGGGCCGCTCGCGTGCGGGATCGCCTGGGCGCAGTTCAGCGGGTGCTTGAGCGCCAGCAGATGGTCGGAGAGTCGAACGAGTCCTTCGATGTGATCGGTGTTGCCGATGATGATCTCGAGGCGTCGGTCCAGCACTTCTATGTACGAAAAGGCCGCGTAGTTGGACGCAACGGGTACATCGTCGACAAGGTCGAAGATCTTTCGACGCCGCAACTGCTTCATCGGATCATCGAGTCAACGTATGGTGAGACGCCCGCACTGGGAATACCGAATCTGGTCGTCACCTCGGGAGAAGTCGACGAACACGCTGTGCTCCAGGAGTGGATGGAATCGCTTCGAGGGACGAAGGTCGAGATTCGTCCCGTGAAGCGGGGTGAGAAGCGGGAGTTGATGGAGATGGTGGTCGGCAACGCCACCGACGAACTCAAGCGTCACCGACTCCGACGCTCGCGTGACTACAACGCACGGAGCAAAGCACTACAGGAACTTCAAGAGGTACTCGATCTCCCCGAGGCACCATTGCGGATCGAGTGCTACGACATGGCACACCTCCAGGGAACGAACTACGTCGGGTCGATGGTGGTTCTCGAAGACGGGCTTCCTTCACCGCGTGAGTATCGACACTTCAAGATCAAGTCGGGCATCGACAACGATGACTACGCCGCGATGCGTGAAGTCCTCCATCGGCGCCTGAGCGCGTACTTGGCCGAGCGAGACGAGCCAAGTGATGCCGCGTCTACGAAGCGCCGACGTTTCGCGTATCCGCCGCAACTGATTCTCGTCGACGGAGGGAAGGGTCAGCTTTCCGTCGCGGTCGATGTGGTCAACGAGCTCGGACTGCAGGACGTGATTCCTGTGGCAGCGTTGGCGAAGCGACTCGAAGAGGTCTTTGTGCCGGGTCGGGAGGAAGCGATCGAATTCGAGCGTGGCAGCGAGTCCCTCTTCATGTTGCAACACATCCGGGACGAAGCGCATCGGTTTGCGAATTCGTTCCATCGAAAGTTGAGGGGCAAGCAGATGGTCTCGACGCCATTGGATGACGTTGCGGGGCTCGGTCCGGTGCGCAAGCGTCGGCTCCTTTCTCATTTTGGGTCGCTTGCTGCGCTGAAGGATGCGTCGCTAGAGGAGATCCAGGCGCTCTCGTGGCTTCCGGACGATGTCGCGCAACGCGTCCACCAAGTCCTGCATCGGTAGCGTTGAGGCATGGCCGACATCCTCGTGATCGCTGGGTTGTCGGGGGCTGGCCGCTCGCAGGCTGCCGATGATCTCGAAGACCTCGGTTGGTTCGTCGTCGACAATCTGCCCGTGTCGCTCATCGACAAGGTCGTCGAGTTGTCGGAGTCGGCAGCGGCACCGCAAAATCGACTCGCACTCGTCGTTGGTGTCGCATCGCACCAGAACGATGCAATTGCGAGCGTCGAGAGGCTTCGCCAGGCTGGGAACCGCGTGCGCATTCTGTACATGGATGCGGCCACCCCTGAATTGATTCGTCGTTATGGAGCATCGAAGCGACGTCACCCCATGGCAATTGAGGGCGAAACCGTCGAACGATCAATCGAACGGGAGCGTCACCTCCTCGAGCCCGTGAAGGCGGCCGCAGACCTCGTCATCGATACAACGACGCTCACGGTTCACCAGCTGAAGAACCAGATCGTGGAGCTGTTCTGGGACTCTGAAGGCCGAGAAGTGTTGCAGTTGTCGGTGATGTCGTTCGGTTACAAGCACGGCATTCCTCTTGACGTCGACTTCGTCTTTGACGTTCGATTCCTGCCGAATCCGCACTGGATCGACGAATTGCGAACGAAGACGGGACTCGACGACGAGGTACGTTCATACGTCCTGGAGTCCGAACTTGCTACGACGTTCGTCACACAGGTGGAAGGGCTACTCGAATTGCTGTTGCCTGCGTTTCGGGAAGAGGGTAAGAGCTATCTGACGGTTGCCGTGGGTTGCACCGGCGGTCGTCATCGGTCCGTCGCGGTTGCCGAAGAACTTTCACGGTGGTTGACGAAGAGCGGCTATCGACCGCGCGTCACGCATCGTGACGTGCACCGCTCGTAGTTTTTCGGTCAGTTTTTCGCCAGCGACTAGTCTTGGCGGTCATGAGCAACTCACCAATTCGTGTTGGAATCAATGGCTTTGGGCGTATCGGTCGGAACTTCTTTCGGGCCGTTCAGGCGGCAAAGGCGCCGATCGAGATCGTTGCGGTCAACGACCTCGGGTCTCTGAAGACGATGGCGCACCTCCTGAAGTACGACTCGGTGCTCGGAATCCTCCCAAATGCGATCTCGGCCACCGATGACGGCATCTCGGTCGATGGCAAGACCATCAAGGTGTTGCAGGTCAGGGACCCGAAGGAACTCCCGTGGGCGAGCCTCGGCGTCGACCTCGTCATCGAATCGACGGGCTTTTTCACCGATCGTGACAAGGCGGCGGCTCACCTCGATGCCGGTGCGCCGCACGTCATCGTTTCGGCACCATCGAATGGCGCTGATGCCACGTTCGTGTATGGCGTCAACCATTCATCGTTCGACCCCAAGAAGCACAAGGTGGTGTCGAACGCGAGCTGCACGACGAATTGTTTCGTGCCGATGGTCAAGGTGCTCGACGACGCTTTCGGCATTGATCAGGGGCTGATGACCACGGTGCATGCCTATACGGGCGACCAGCAGCTCGTCGACGGACCACACAGCGACCTTCGCCGCGCGCGCGGAGCGGCGATCAACATCACGCCGACGGGAACCGGAGCTGCGCGAGCAACCAGCCTCGTCCTCGAGGCGATGAAGGGGAGACTCGACGGCACGTCCCTTCGAGTGCCAGTTCCGACGGGATCGATCACCGACTTTGTCGCGACGCTGAAGAAGCCGGCGACGAAGGACGAAATCAATGCGGCGTTCAAGGCGGCCGCTTCTGGTGAGCTGAAGGGCATCCTCGAATACACCGATGCGCCGATCGTCTCGAGCGACATCGTCACGAACCCCCACAGTTGTGTCTTCGACAGCGAACTCACGATGAGCATGGGCTCGCTCGTGAAGGTGCTGGGTTGGTACGACAACGAGTGGGGATACTCGAATCGCCTCGTCGATCTCGCCACCCTCATCGGTCGCGCTTCACGCTGATCTAGTGGCTTCCGTCCCATCACTCGAAGACCTCGGCGACGTCGCTGGCCGACGGGTGCTCGTTCGCACGGATTTCAACGTTCCCATGAGCGGGCCAGATGATGCGCGCGTCGTGACCGATGACTTTCGAATCCGCGCAGCGTTGCCAACGATCGACTATCTCACCTCTCGGGGTGCCAAGGTCGTGTGCGCGAGCCACCTCGGAAGACCGAAGGGAAAGCCAGAAGCGAAGTATTCGATGGGGCCAGTTCGTGAGATCCTGGCCAGCCTCGCCCCTGGTGTTGAGCTGATGGAGAACCTTCGCTTCAATCCTGGCGAGGAGGCGAACGATCCTGCTTTCGTCGATCAGCTTGTGGCGGGAATCGACCTGTACGTGAACGATGCCTTTGGCGCTGCGCATCGGGCCCACGCATCGATCGTCGGACCCCCGCAACGTTTGCGGTCGGCAGCCGGGCGCCTATTGCACAAGGAAGTCGAAGTGCTGGGCAATCTTCGGGACAATCCGAAACGTCCATTTCTTGCGGTGCTCGGAGGCTCGAAGGTGAGCGACAAACTGGGCGTCATCGAGGCGCTTTCGTCGCGAGTTGACGGATTCTTGATTGGCGGAGGTATGTGCTTCACCTTCCTCGCAGCGCAGGGTTATCCCGTCGGTGACTCCTTGTGTGAACGCGACCAGATCGACAACTGCAAGAAGTTGCTCGCGGGTTCCGTTCCCATCCATCTGCCCGAAGACATCGTCGGACTCGGTCCAGACGGAAGCGTCGCCACATTTGGTGTGAGATTGCCTGACGGTGCGAAGGGTCTCGACATCGGGCCAGGGTCCGCAGCGGCGTTCACCGATCTCATCATGGACGCGCGCAGCGTCTTCTGGAATGGACCGATGGGAATGTTCGAAGACGAGCGATTTGCTCGCGGGACGCGAACGATCGCCGATGCGGTCGCCGATACCAAGGCGTACACCGTCGTCGGCGGCGGCGACAGCGCGGCCGCGCTCGCGCAATTCGGTCGCGAAGACGACGTCGACCATGTCTCCACTGGCGGCGGAGCTTCATTGGAATTCCTCGAGCTCGGCGACTTGCCTGGTCTCGTTGCACTGAGAGGGGCACCCCGTGTCTGACCACAACCGCAAGCCACTGATCAGTGGCAATTGGAAGATGAATCTGAATCACTTCGAAGCGATCCAGACCGTGCAGAAACTCGCCTACCTGCTCACCAAGGACGACTATGCGTCGGTCGATGTGTCGATTCATCCGCCGTTCACGGATATTCGGAGTATTCAGACGATCTTGGATGCCGACGACATGAAGCTGTCGCTCGGGGCGCAGCACTGCCACTGGGAGGACAAAGGTGCCTTCACTGGCGAAGTCAGTCCGGTGTTCTTGTCCAAGCTTGCAGTCGAGTACGTGATCGTGGGTCATAGCGAGAGGCGCGAGCTGTTCGGCGAGACCGATGATCAGGTTTCGAAGAAGGTCACGGCGATTCTGAAGCACGCAATGACGCCGATCGTGTGCGTCGGGGAAACTCTCGAGGAGCGACAGCAGGGGCGCACCGCCGAGAAGGTGTTGGGCCAGGTTCGTGCCGCCATCGCTGGAAGGTCCGCAGAGGTGGTCGCAGGACTCGTGATCGCTTACGAGCCCATTTGGGCAATCGGAACGGGAATGACGGCATCGGCTGGTGACGCCCAAGCGGTCATCGGCGCCATCCGTGCTGAAGTGCTTTCACACGTCGGACCGAAGGCCGCACAGGGCGTTCGGATTCAGTACGGCGGAAGCGTGAAAGCCTCGAACATCGCGGAAATCATGGCTCAACCAGACGTGGACGGGGCGTTGGTGGGTGGCGCCAGCCTCGATCCTGCCGAATTCGCTCGGATCGTCCAGTACAGACTCCACTGATTTAGCGCTAACGCCCACAGGCAGGTCGTACAGGGGACTGGTAGCCTTTCGTCACACGTGTGGACCCGATGTCCACGCGATTTTGGGGGTTCGCCCCCACCTATTCGACGGGGAGGTCGAGAGTGAAGAAAACCAAACAACTCGCTCGGGTTGTTGCCGGTTTCGCAGCGCTGTCACTTGTGGTGGCGGCATGCGGTGGCGGCGACGATTCCAGCGAAGGCGCCAGTGATGGTGGCGATTACACGAGCCTTGATGCTTGTGCAACCCGCGCCTATGACTACGCCAAGCCAGAATCCACCAGCAATGGCATGAAGGTGACCTACGACATCGCAGAAGCTGCGGTGTGGGATGACGGTTCACCGATCACCGTTGCTGACTTCAAGGCCACATGGGAGGCGAGCCTGAATACACCAGGTTCGATCTCGACCAGCGGCTACGACCAGGTGACGAGCGTCGAGGCCGGCACGAGCGACAAGCAAGTCGTCGTGACCTTCTCCTCGGTGTACGCGCCGTGGAAGGGTCTCTTCGGCGCATTGCTCAAGGCTTCGGCGGTGGAGAACACCTCCGACGTTTCGGGCGACTTTGCCGACATGATTCCGTTCTCGGGTCGTGCGATGAAGTTGCAGTCGTGGAGCCCGGAGCAGTCCGTGTTCGTTCCGAACGAGAATTACTGGGGTACTGACAAGGCCGTGGCCGAAAAGGTCGTCATGGTCCCGAAGGCCGACAGCGACACCGAGATCGCATCGATCAAGGCTGGCGAAGTCGACTTCGTGTATCCGCAGTACTTCGGTGGAATCGAAGAGGCGATCGCCCAGGACAACATCTCGTCCTCGGTGCAGTTCGGTGGTGACTACGAGGCTTTCTACTTCAACCAGAAGTGTGGTCCGTTCGCCGACGCAACGTTCCGCGAGGCCTTCTCGAAGTCGATCGACCGTGATGCGGTCTTCCAGCAGATCTACATCCCCATCGCAGCGAGCGCCAAGCTCCTGCAGTGTGGTCCGATCACTCCTGGTGACTACTGCAACGGCGATGAGTTCGCCAACTCCTACGATCCAGAAGGCGCTGCGAAGCTCCTCGAGGATGCAGGTTGGGAAAAGAACGCCGAAGGCTTCTGGGCCAAGGATGGAGCTGAGGCTCCGAAGATCCGTTGGATCATCAACACGGGCAACACCCGTCGCGAGAACACCCAGGCATTCTTGATTCCGCTCCTCCAGGCAGCCGGATTCAACGTTGTCGCAGACAACTGTGACGCGGCCTGTTACTTCCAGCAGCGGCTCCCAGCCCTCGATTACGACATGGCCATGTACATCTCGACCGCTCCGCCGGATCCTGCGTACCTGACCTCGTCGTTCGCCTGTGACCAGATCCCGACCGAGGCCAACGGCAACGTTGGTCAGAACACCCAGGGTTGGTGCAATGCCGAGGCTTCGGACTTGCTGCACAACTCGGATGTTGAAGTCGATCCGGCCGTACGCGCAGAGAACATCAAGAAGGTTCTCCAGTTGATGGCACAGGACCACGTCCTCCTGCCGTTGTTCCAGTTCCCGAAGTCGGGCTTCTGGCGCACGGACAAGGTCGGCGGTCCTCTCGATGCCGAGTTGAACAACTACACCGCATTCATCAACTTCCACCAGTGGACGGATGTTGACGGCGATGGTCAGGTTGTCATCGGTGCTGAGCAGTGGCCAGAGTGTCTGAACCCCATCACCGAGTGTGCAAACTCCTCGTGGATGGTGTGGACGACCGCATTCCCGCTCATGCCGGGCGCGTATGCGACCACCAATGACGGACGCTACGTCGTGACCAACCTGTTGGCCGGCGAAGCAACGGTCGAGGTGCTCTAAACCATCAACCGGTAATTCGGTAGTACGCACGAACGGTGCGCGGGTGGTGTCTCCGGACACTGCTCGCGCACCGTCTGCGCAAGTGGCAAGTAATTCGCAAGTAACTGAGGGGGTTCGCGAAATGGGGGATCGAGGGTGACTCGGTTCATTGGGCGCCGACTTCTGTGGGCGATCCCGACCCTCCTCCTCGTCACGTTCCTCGTGTACATGGCTCTTCGACTCGGAACGAATCCGTTGGAGAGCTACAAGAGGATCAACCCTAGGGCGTCACGCGCCAAGCTTGAGCAGTACAAGAAGTTGAACGGACTCTCCGACAACTACGTGCTCGGATATCTCAATTGGCTCAAGAATTTCATCACCTTCAACTGGCCTCGTTCGATCAAGGGCAGCAGGGAAGTGTTCCCGGCGCTCAAAGACGCGATGGCCAATACGATCCGTCTCGGAACGCTCGCAAGCGTCGTTGGTATTGCTGTCGGACTCTTTGTCGGAATCTTCGCCGCCCTGAAGCCGGGCGGCAAACGTGATGTCGCGGTGAACACTGCTGCCTTCGTCGGAATTTCGATTCCGCCCTACATCTCGGCCGTTCTCCTGCAGCTGCTGTTTGCGGTGTATTGGGGACGCTGGTTCGGATCGTCGTTGTTTCCGACGTCGGGTGTCTATCCCCCTGGTCATACAGGATTCGATCCACTGCTCATGCTGAAGCACATGGCACTGCCGACGATCGTCGTTGCTATTCAGGTGATTGCCACGTACAGCAGGTACATGCGATCGTCCTTGTTGGACGTGTTGAACAGCGATTACATGCGCACCGCACGTTCCAAGGGAATCAGCGAGCGACGGGTGTTGTTTCGTCATGGTGTCCGCAATGCGTTGATCCCCGTGGTCACGATTGCAGCTCTCGATGTGGGCTCGATCGTCGGCGGCCTCATCATCACGGAGAACATCTTCGACTACCCAGGCATGGGGCGATACTTCCTTCGTGCATTCGACCAGGGTGACTTTCCCTTGCTGATGCCGTGGATGGTGCTGGTTGTCGCATCCGTGCTCATCTTCAACCTCATCGCTGATGTTTCCTACGCGTATCTCGACCCGAGGATTCGCCTTGACTGAGGTAGCCAGCATCTCTCCTCGCCAAATGGCGTTTCGGCGATTCGTGTCGCACAAAGCTGCGGTCGTGTGCACCGCGATCTTGTTCATCCTCGTGATGTTCGTTATCTTTTCTCCACTCACCGCTCGCTATGGCGTGAATGAATCTGTTCGCAAGCCTCCGAACTCGTTCCTGCCTCCGCAGTCGCTGGCGTGGCTCGGGACGGACGACATCGGTCGCGATCTCTACAGTCGTCTGATCTACGGAATTCGAGTCTCGCTGATCATTGG
>RFNE01000225.1 GCA_009927375.1 Actinomycetota bacterium
CCGTCGTAGTTGGTGATGGTGTAGTGCTTGCCGGAGAAGTTGGCCTTGCCGTCGGCGAAGCACTGACGCATGACCTCGATGCCCTCGATCATGCGGTCGATGCGCACGCCGGGGGAGTCATACGGCATGCCGGCCTGTTCGTAGTCGCTCACCATCCAACCGGCACCCATGCCGAGCTCGACGCGACCGCCGCTCAAGACGTCCATCGTCGCGACTTCCTTGGCGAGCACGACGGGATGTTTGTAGTCGTTGTCCCACACGAGCGCTCCGATGCGCAGGTTCTTCGTCGCGTCGGCGGCACTCATGAGTGCGGGAACTGGAGCGAGTTGATCGGTGAAGTGGTCGGGCATCGACAACACATCAAAGCCGTTGGCCTCCGCGCGCTTGGCGAGTGCGACCCACGTCGCTGCGTCGGGGGCGCCGTGTGCCTGAATGCCGAAACGGAAGGGCTTGATGGGGAACTGAACCGAAGAACTCATGGGCGCAGAGTAGCCTTGCGAGTGTTGTGAACCCCTCATTCAGGCTGTTCCAGCGGCTGGCAATCGTGATCGTGGCGGGGGCGCTTGCGATCGTCTCGCTCATCACCCTCATGGCTCCGCGCGCCTGGGGTGCCCTGAACGCTCACCGTCAGGTGCCCGTCGGGCTGTACCAGTTCAGCGGTCTCGCCCAGCGCAGCACCGTCTACGACGTGAACGGGCTGCAGATCGGAGCCTTCCAGCGCGAGAACGCCCAGCGCACCGTGATCTCCTCCGTCCCGACCGAGGTCATCGCAGCGATCCTCGCGGTCGAAGACGACGTGTTCATGAGCCACGACGGGGTGAACCTGCGCGCGATCGCCCGCGCACTGTTGTCCAATTCCCAGGGAGGTTCGCGCCAGGGAGCATCCACGATCACCCAGCAAGTGGCCAAGAACGAATTCCTCGGCGGGTCGATCTCGGGTGGGCGAACCAAGATCTTGCAGGCGCGCTACGCCACGATGCTCGAAAAGATCCTGACGAAGGAAGAGATCCTCGAGCGCTACGTGAACACCGTGTACTTCGGCAACAACGCCTATGGTCTTGCCGCAGCTGCCGAGACGTACTACGGCAAGTCGGTCTCGGAACTGAATCTGATCGAGGGGCGTTCATCGCCGGTCTCGTGCAGGCTCCGTCGACGTACGACCCGTTCTCGACGAACGGCTACAAGTCGTACTCGGTGCGCAAGCGTTACAAGATCGTGCTCGGTCGACTCGTCGATGAGGGACTGATCACGCCGGATGAGGCGACTGCGGCGTGTGCGGACTGGCAGGAACCCAAGCGCAAGGTCGACGACCCAGCGACGTGTCCACTGCCGACGAAGGCTGCGCCGGTATCGAACGAGGAGTCGACCGTCGTCGACACTCGACAGGACGCCAACCGCAGTTACTTCAGTGAGTTCGTGAAGGACTACCTGCGCACGCGGGGAGTGGAGATGGGTCTCGGGGCGACCGAGGAAGAAGTGATGGCGCGCCTCTATCGCGGCGGTCTGAAGATCTACACCACGCTCGACAAGAACGCCCAGCTCGCAGCAGAACGTGCGGCAGCCGAACAGATGCCGGACAACGCCACGGGAATCACGGCGGCGGTGCTCTCGCTCGATACGCAGACCGGTGCGATCCGTGCGATGGTCGGCGGTGAAGGATTCGTGCCGAACACGAACGAGGTGAACCTCGCGCTCCGTCGACGTCAAACGGGATCGAGCGTGAAGATGTTCGTCCTCGCGGCGGCGCTCGAAGCAGGCATCCTGCCCGACGACGTCATCGATGGCACGCTGCCGTGCACCTTGCCGAACCCGGGCAACGCCGAGGAGCCGACGTTCCTCATCTCCAATGGCGTGAGCGAGCCGGTCGGATCGCTACGTCGCATGACGGCACTGTCGATCAACTGCGCGTACGCGCGACTCGCCCAGGTCGTCGGTCTCGACAAGGTCGTGGCGCTGATGTACGGAATGGCGTCGTCGGAGTTCCTCCCCAAGCCGAACTTCGACAGCGATCTCGAGCGCGCCAATTTGATCAAGCCGTATGCGTCGCTGTCGACCGGCGCGAATGAGCTCAGTCCGCTCGACATGGCCTCTGGCGCCCAGACGATTGCCAATGGCGGTGTGCACCGCGAGCCGTACGCGATCGAACGGATCGAGGACTCGAATGGCGAGGTGATCTGGAAGCGCGAAGAGCCGAAGGATCCCGAGCAGGTGCTCACGCGCGACAATGCGTTGCGTGCCGTCGACGTCATGAAGGGCGTCATCAAGTTCGGAACCGCGCGGCGCACGCCGCTCGCCAACGACCGACCAGCCGCTGGCAAGACCGGAACGCAGGACGACAACACGAACGCGTGGTTCGTCGGATTCACCCGCAATTGACGACCGCGGTGTGGGTCGGCGACCCGAAGGGATATACGCCGATGGTGCGGATTCCCGAGTTCGTCAAAGCGGATGGTTACGTGCGCATCCAGGGCGCGATGTATCCCGCGCGAATCTGGAAGCAATACATGGATGCCGCACACGAGAACCTGCCCGTCCTCGACTGGGATGCTCCGCCACCAGGACAGCCGACCGAGGCACGCCCCGACACGTCACCCGTTCGCGTGTATCTGCCTGGCAACGAGTGTTTGGCGAGCGTCGTTGCCGGAACGATTCCGCCCACGACGACGACCATCGCCGGAAAGAAGACGACCACGACCACGCAGCCGGGCACGACGGGCGACACGGTCGTCGTCAGCCTCGTCGACCCGATACCACTGCCGACACTGTCGACGACGACCACGACGACGATCGCTTCACCGACGACGCTCGATGCCGACCATGCGTTGCGCCAAATCTTGCGCGACCGCTATCCGCGAGGCCCGGTGAACACGATCCCGCCGAACCAGTATTGGGTGTATGAGTGCGCGGCGGGACTGCCCGCTTCAGCCCAGACGATCGTGCCCGGTCAGTAGTGGGAGCCCTCAACGACCTGTTGTCGGTGCAGACCACCGACATCGAACTCTCCCAGGCCGCTTTTCGCCTCGCTCATCTTCCCGAACGCGAAGCGTTCGCGATGGCAGATGCGCATCTTCGCGCCACGACAGCACGGCGAGAAGCGATAACCGCGGAGTGTTCCCACATCGAGTCAGAGATCTCCTCCCTCGAGTCGCACTCGGCGGATCTCGACGCCCAAGTCGCCCGACTCGAGAAACAGCTGAAGACGGTCATCGCTCCGCGCGAAGCGGAGGCGCTTCAGCATGAGATCTCGCATCGACGATCGGAGCGCTCTGCTCACGATGACCGTGAACTCGAACTGATGGAGTCACTCGAGCACAAGCGATCGATGCTCGAAGATGTGGCACGTGAGATCGCGACGTCGATGGAACGTCGGGAAGACGCGGCGCGAGCACTGAAGGCCGCCAAGGGGATCGTCGAGGGGGAGATCGCTCGACTGACCGAGCAGCGCAGTGCGCATGCACTCGTCGTGCCCGCTTCACTCCTCGAGATCTACGAGCGAAAGCGCAAGGCGAGACCTGAGGGCGCCGTTGCGACACTGCACGGCCCGACGTGTGGGTCGTGTCACATGGACCTCGCCCGCACTGAGATCGACGCGCTGCGCGCACTTCCCGAGGGCGAGCATCCCGAGTGTCCGCAGTGCGGATGCTTTATCGTGCTCTGATCATGCTGTTCTGGTTCGTCGGTACCTCGGTCGCGACCGTGTGGATCGTGTTTCGTGATCCGACGTTCAAGTTCCGACTCGTGATCCTCGGCGCACTCCTACCAGACGTGATCGACGGCGTGTCGGGTGCACGAGTCGCTCACAGCGTCGTGAGCGTGGTCGTCGCGATGACGATCGTCATGCTCGTGACGTTCGGTCGCAAGCCGGCACGGAAGTCCTGGCTCGCTGTGGTGATCGGACTCTTCCTGCATCTCGTGTTCGATTTCGCGTTTGCGAACACCGCGATGTTCTGGTGGCCACTCGGTGGTGTGGGATTCGTTGACGATGCGTTGCCCGTCGTCGCGAGGGGATGGCTGAACGCCCCACTCGAGATCGTCGGTGTCGCACTCGCCGTGTGGACGTCACGCCAGGTCGCCTTCGCCAAGTCCGCGCAGTAGTCGGCGCGAGGTTTCTCGCTGTTACTCGAAGAGTGACAACACCAAGAGAGCAAAGAGCACGAAGAACGCAGGCCAGTTCAGTCGGGCGCCTGGGGGAGTTTTCGTCGAGGTCAGCTTCTTCACTCGGGATGCCATCGCTCGCGTGACGGGATCGAGTGCGAGCGTGAGTATGACGAGTGGCGTGAGCCCCGGGTAGCGCACGTAAACGACGATCAGGAGCCCAACGAGTGTGAGTTGCACGGCACCCCATTGGTGGAACATCGCAATCACGTTGTCGCCGCCCGCAACGGAGGTGTCCACTCCGGCGATTCGCTGGGCGCCACCATCCTGAGCAAACACGTGAATGCAGCTTCGTACGACGACGAGTGCGAGGAAGATGGCGACCACTATGCGAACGAAACCGAAGCCCGAATAGACCGAGACGTCATCGGGCAAGAGATTGGCGATGTCGAAGTTCATTGAGAGCCCCCTCTCACTCGAGCGTAGGTGTCGCAGGCGGTCGCTCGCGATTGGGGGAGTTGTAAGTGACGGTGAGTCGGTCTGTAAGCGGGGTTCTGTAGTTGCGAGTGATCGCAACCGATGACCATCCCTCTATGCGACCTACCCGAGGGGTGCACCCCATTGCTGGAGTGCGGACGGACCGCCCATGCCCTCTGCATGGTCTTGCTTCAAGTGGGGGCACCGAGCCACGCGGATCGCTCCGCGTGCTGGTGCGCTCTTACCGCACCGTTTCACCCTTACCTGTGACGTCGCCTTGCGGCGCCATCCATCGGCGGTCTCTCTCTGTTGCACCCGTCGTCAGGTTTCCCCGACCTGGCTCGCGCCAGCACTTTGTCCTGTGAAGCCCCGACTTTCCTCAGATCGACTTGCGTCGAACCGCGGCCATCCGACCGGCTCACCGTCGTTGGTCAGTGTACGGTCGGCGATCGACCGTCCCGTTGGTCAGCAGGAAACGTAGTCGTAGACGAGCGAATTGAGACTTGGGGTCTCCATCGCGAGCGTCGTCTTTGCACCTTCGGCATTCGGGGCGCCGATCGTGACCTGCACGCTCGAGAGTGCTCCGAAGGCCATCGGCACGCTTGCCACGTTCGGCTTACCGGTCGTCTCGTTGGTGGTCGGGCCAACTGCTCCGTAACCGGGATTGAGCACCTGCGCGAGGACGACTGCGTGACGGGCCTCGTCAGCACCGATGCGCATCGCTGCGGCCCGCAACTGCGACGTCGAGAGCAGTCCAACGACTCCCTGGTAGGTCTGGGTAGCGAGGTTCTCGAGACCATGTGCGAGTGCGATGACGTCGATACCGGCATCGGGGTTTCCGGTTTCGGTGATCAGCTTCACGGCGGGGTCGATGTACAGCGAACGAATGCGTGCGTTGCCACAGGTGACGGCCTTGCCACCGAGTTGCACTGCGAGACCGTTGACGGCATCTGCGTGACGCGTGTGGTCATCGCGGAACCGCTTGACGGCATCCGACAATTTGGCGTAGTCGCCCTTCAGCAATCCACTCGACAGGACGAGTTCGTACGTCTCGATGGCGTTGTATTCGAGTGACGCTGCGGTGCGCATGAGCACTTCGTCGGTCACTTCGACGGCGGGAAGTCCGGTGGTCGGTGGGACTTCGCCGACGCTTGCGATGTTCGCGCTCTCGGGCACGTTGGCTTGCTTGCCGCATGCGGCGAGGAACGTTGCGCCGACGACGGTGAGTCCACCCATGCGGAGGAGTTCGCGACGGGAGAGGGTGTTGTCGCTCATGGTGCCACCGTCGTTTCCACCGTTGCGCTCGACGCGGGTGCGATCGAGGACGCGGTGTTGTCGAGTGCGCTCGCCAAGTTCATCGAGGGAAGCACACCGAATACCGCGGCATGACGTGCTTCGACCGTGATGATCGAGGCGACGAGAGTGGCGGCATCATGGTTGTCGAGGTTCGACAAGATGTCGGTGTGCGTCGCCACGAGGGTGTTTTCGAGGGTTTGCAACGTGCGATACGCGGCCGAGCCGGTCGTCATCTGCGATGCGTACGCCGAGTAGACGCCCTCGTTGCGCTGGTTCGTGGCGTCCTTGCCGATCAACCCATTGATCGATTGCGCATAGGCGAGGTGGTGTGCGGCGAACTGCTCGAGCACGGTGAGTTCGTCACCCGTGAAGCGACCGGAGTCGATCGCCTTCACGTAGAGGTCATGCACGGCGAGCTCAGCGCCTTGGGCGAAGGCCAGCAACTCAGAATCGGCCGCATTGGGTCGTTCCGAGGGTGCGCTGCGAAGTGGCGCTGTGGGCACGGTGGCGTTCCTTTCGAGATGCGATGGGGCGCTAATAATCTAGAAGTCAAGACCCGATAACTCGGGTATCCAACCAGACGCCCGTGAGAGTGCTTCGCGCCACGTGTCGCGGTCCAGCTGGCCAGTTGGGGCCACCGTCTGACGGGGGGACCAGGTACGAACCGCCTCACCCAAGGACTTCCATGTGCCCACACCCACTCCGGCAAGGAAGCCCGCGCCGAGTGTGGTGGCCTCCGTGACGGGAGACACCTCGACGGGTAGCCCGCTTGCGTTCGCGAGCGCCTGTACGAACGTCGCGTTGCGGCTCATCCCACCGTCGATGCGCAGTGACGTGATCGAACATCCGGTATCGGTCCGTGCGCGTCCACGAGGTCGGCGCCGCGATGGGCGATGCCCTCGAGTACTGCGCGAACGATGTGTGCTCGAGTGGTACCACGCGTGATGCCGAGCAATGTCCCGCGAGCGCCGTAGTCCCACTGCGG
>RFNE01000249.1 GCA_009927375.1 Actinomycetota bacterium
CCATCGCCGACGTGCGAGCTGGTCTTGGCGTCGTCGCCGGTGCACATCCGCGCGATCCGTTGAGCGTGCCTGCCGTCCTCACTGACCTCGAGCCGAATCAGCGCCTGACCATCGCCGTGATGGCCGAGCCACCTGGTGGATCGACGCATCCTGGTGTTGCAGCCGTCGTGCGTTCGGCCGCCGATGCACTCGCCAAGGCTGGACATCGCATCGTCGAAGTGACGCCTCCCGAGTTCGAACTCGCGTGTCAGGTCTGGGGCGCACAGATGAACGGCGAACTCACGCCAAATCTCCCGATCCTCGAATCGGTGATGGGTGAGGGTGGTCAGAAGTTCTTGAAGCTCACACAGCTGAGCATGCCGAGTGTGGGACTGACCGAGCTGTTGGCGGCACAGATGCAACGCAACGGGCTCGGTCGCAAGTGGGGCCTGTGGTTCGAGGAGTACCCGATCCTGCTCTGCCCGACATGGACACAGCCAGCCTTCGTGGCCGACGCGGACATCGCCGACGCGGCGGGGGCTGCGGCAACAGTGGAGCTGATGCGACCGGTGTTGCCACCGAACCTGCTCGGTCTCCCCGCAGTCGTGGTTCCGGCCGGAATGGCCGACGACCTACCGGTTGGCGTTCAGGTCATTGGCGCGCGCTACACCGACTTGCGGTGCCTTGCGATTGCCGAACAAATTGAAACGGCGTGCGGAATCCGCACGCCGATCAATCCAAAGATGTGAAGTTGTCGTGAAACGACGTCGGGTCAGCTGACCACGACGACGTTTTGTGCTTCCTCGCCCTTACGGCCAGGAGCAACGTCGAACTCAACGGTCTGGCCTTCGAAGAGGGTCTTGTAACCCTCGGCCTGGATGTTGGAGAAGTGGACGAACACGTCACTTCCTCCTTCACGAGAGATGAACCCGTAGCCCTTCTCTGCGTTAAAGAATTTGACCGTACCGCGCATGTGATGTTCTCTTTTCTTGACTTGCCGACATCCCTTGTGGATGTCACTTGACAGGCTATGCGATCACAAAGCCATTCGCACTACATTGGCACAACTTATGTCCGCGTCGATCCTCGTCGTGAGTGGAAGCCTGCGTAAAGGCTCGTTCAACAGCCATTTGGCGCGTCAGGCCGTGGCCCGTGCACCACATGGCGTAACGGCGCGCCTATCCGATGCCCCACGCGGACTGCCGTACTACGACGGGGACCTCGACACCGACTCGCCGCCGAGCGAAGTCGCGGCGTGGAGGGAGTCGATCGCGCAGTCCTCCGCGCTGCTCTTCGTCACGCCGACCTACAACCATGCACTCCCTGGTGGGCTGAAGAACGCACTCGACTGGGCGTCACGACCGTTCGGCGCGCACTGCCTCATCGGCAAGCGTGTCGCCGTGCTCGGCTGTTCACCCGGAACCTCGGGCAGCAAGCAAGGTGTTGCCTACCTGCGCACGATCCTGCCGTTCCTCGGCATGACGCTCGTCGGCGAGGAGGTCGCACTCCCGCAGATCGCCGACAAGGTGAATCTCGAGACGGGATGGGTCAACGACGACATCGACGCGCTGTTGCGCGAGACGATGCGGCTGCTCGCCGAGTAGGGCTTACTTGCCGGCGAGTGCGGCAACCACGGGGCGAAGGAGTCGACGTCCTCGCCACCCACGATGACGTAGGAAAATCCCCACCGCTCGCGACGTGCAAGGAGATCCTCGACGAGCTTCTCGGGCGGTCCCATCAGGGCGAAGGGCGTTTCGGCGATCATGTTCGGTTCCACACCGAGACCCTTGGCGAGGCGCGAAATCGCACCGTCTGCGTCGTCGGTGACGTTGACCATGAACGCGCGGATGTTCATCTCGACGTGGTTCAGTCGGTCGCCGACCGCGCCACGCACGATGTCGACCTTGGCGTCCACGGCCTCGGCCGTCATCGTCGAGATCGCCTCGGGTCCGACTGCACCGGCGGTGAGCGTCGCATTGATGCCGATGATGTCGGCATGGCGAGCTGCATAGGTGAGCACGCGCTTGCCGCCGCCACCGATCAGCAGTGGTGGGCCGGGCTTCTGCACCGGCTTGGGGAGA
>RFNE01000136.1 GCA_009927375.1 Actinomycetota bacterium
TCGACTTCAAGCGCAACAAGGACGACTTCGACGCCAAGGTTGCCGCGATCGAGTACGACCCGAACCGCACCTGCCGCATCGCACTGTTGCACTACGGCGACGGATCGAAGTCCTACATCCTCGCGCCGAAGGGCCTCGAGGTCGGCATGCGCGTGCAGAGCGGCCCGAAGGCCGACATCAAGGTCGGCAATGCGCTTCCGTTGCGCTTCATGCCGGTCGGTACCGTCGTGCACAACATCGAGCTTCGCCCTGGTCAGGGTGGCAAGGTCGCTCGCTCCGCGGGCATGGCCGTCCAGCTCGTCGCCAAGGAAGGCGTGTACGCCACCTTGCGCATGCCGAGCTCGGAGATGCGCCGCGTGCCGATCGATTGCCGTGCAACCGTCGGTGAAGTCGGCAATGCCGAGCACGAGTTGATCAAGATCGGTAAGGCCGGTCGCAATCGCTGGAAGGGCGTTCGTCCGCAGTCGCGAGGCGTCGTGATGAACCCCGTCGACCACCCACACGGTGGTGGCGAAGGAAAGACCTCGGGTGGACGTCACCCGGTTTCGCCGTGGGGCAAGCCGGAGCGCCGCACGCGCAACTCGAACAAGTCGTCGCAGTCACTCATCGTGCGCCGTCGTCGCACAGGAAAGGGCAGGGCTTAATCCATGTCACGCAGTTTGAAGAAGGGCGCGTTCGTCGATGAGCACCTGCTCAAGAAGCTCGACGCCATGAACGAGAGCGGCGATCGCAAGGTCATCAAGACCTGGTCGCGTCGCAGCACGATCATCCCCGACATGGTCGGTCACACCTTCGCCGTCCACGACGGTCGCAAGCACGTGCCGGTGTACGTCACCGAGTCGATGGTCGGACACAAGCTCGGCGAGTTCTCGCCGACCCGCACCTTCAAGTTCCACGCATCACAAGAGAAGGCCGCAGCGCCTGGAGCGAGCAAGTAAGCCATGACCGGACCAAAACTCAACGAAGCAACTCGCGTCGCCGGCGTCTCCAGTGGCACCCGCGCGAAGGCGATGAACGTGCGCATGTCCGCATCCAAGGTGCGAGTCGTGCTGAACCACATCCGTGGCGTCGACGTCCGCTCGGCGGACAACACGCTCGCGCTCATGCAGCGTGATGCCGCCCACGACGTGCGCAAGCTGTTGGCTTCGGCCGTGGCGAACGCCGTCAACAACGACTCGAAGGATGCCGACACGCTGTTCGTGAAGGCCTGCTTCGCCGACGAGGGCCCGACGATGAAGCGTTTCCGTCCGCGCGCCAAGGGCCGCGCCGGAGCGATCTTCAAGCGCACGTGCCACATCACGATCGTGGTCGACACGTTGAGTGACGAAAAGCTCGCAGTGCGCGAACAGGCTGCAGCAGCCAAGGGTGGTGCTCGCACCTCCAGCCGTGCAGCTCGCGTCGCCGCCAGCCGCGCGCGTGCCGCCAAGAACGCAGCTCCGTCGAACGACGAGGCAGCAAACGACGAAACGACCACCGAATCTGGTGAGGAGAACTGATGGGCCAGAAGATCAACCCGTACGGATTCCGTCTCGGAGTCACCACCGACTGGAAGAGTCGTTGGTTCTCGACGAAGGAATACCGCAACTACCTCACCGAGGACTGGAAGATCCGCGAGTACCTCACGGTGCAACTCGCCGACGCAGCCGTCAGCCGCATCGAGATCGAGCGCACCCGTGACAAGCTTCGGATCGACGTGCACACCGCACGCCCCGGCATCGTCATCGGTCGCAAGGGTCAGAAGGCCGACGAACTTCGCGCCGGTCTCACCAAGCTCACCGGCAACAACAAGGTGCAGCTGAACATCACCGAGATCAAGCAGGCCGAACTCGATGCAGCGCTCGTCGCTCAGGGTGTCGCCGACCAGCTCGTCAATCGCATCGCGTTCCGCCGTGCGATGAAGCGTGCGGTGCAGAACGCGCAGAAGTACGGCGCAGAGGGCATCCGAATCCAGTGTTCAGGTCGTCTCGGCGGCGCCGAAATGTGCCGCACCGAGTGGTACCGCGAGGGTCGAGTGCCGTTGCACACGCTGCGCGCCGACATCGACTACGGCTTCCGCGAGGCAGCCACGTCCGCCGGTCGCATCGGCGTCAAGGTCTGGCTCTACAAGGGTGAGATCCTGCCGTACAAGACGAGCGACGATCGCATCGCCCGCGAGGCTGCGATGGCCGTTGGTCAGACCTCTGGCAGCGTCGAGCCGACGATGAAGGTCGTCACCTCGGCAGGTCCGAAGGTCGCCGACTCCGACGAGATCGAAGTCGCCCCATTGGTCAAGGAAGCAGATCCCGAGTTCGAGCGCTTGCTGGCAGAGGAAGAAGACATCCAGCGCCGCATCGTCGACTCGCACGAGACGCCGAAGTTTGGACGGGAGTAATCCATGTTGCAGCCACGCAAGGTAAAGCACCGCAAGCACCACCGCGGTCGCATGAACGGAGTGTCGAAGGGCGCCACCGAACTCGCTTTCGGCGAGTACGGCATCCAGGCCCTCGAGCCGGGCTGGATCACGGCACGCCAGATCGAAGCCGCACGTATCGCCATGACCCGCCACATCAAGCGCGGTGGCAAGGTGTGGATCAACGTGTTCCCCGACAAGTCGGTGACCAAGAAGCCGGCCGAAACCCGCATGGGTTCGGGCAAGGGCAACCCCGAGTTGTGGGTCGCCGTCGTCAAGCCGGGTCGCATCTTGTTCGAGTTGTCGTACCCGAACGCCGCGACCGCACACCAGGCCCTCGATCGCGCAGTGCAGAAGCTGCCGATCAAGGCGCGCGTCATCAGCCGCGAGGAGGCGATCTGACATGGCACGTGAACTGAACGAACTGAAGGACATGGACCTCGCGACGCTCGTCGAAGAGCTCCGCGCGTCCAAGCAGGAGGCCCTCAACCTGCGCTTCCGCCACGCCACCGGTCAGCTGGACAACACCGCTGAACTCGGCAAGGTGAAGCAGGCCATCGCCCGTATCAACACGCTCATTCGTCAGCGCGAGATCGCCGCTGCGGAATCAGCAGGGAAGTGAGTAGGACATGACCGAGACATCAGCATCCGCAGTCGTCGCCGACGCCCGTAACGCACGCAAGGTGCGCGAGGGAATCGTCGTGTCGAACAAGATGAACAAGACCATCGTGATCTCCATCGTGGAGCGCGTCCGTCACCCGAAGTACGCGAAGTTCGTGTCGCGTACCAAGAAGCTGTACGCCCACGACGAGACGAACGATGCCCAGATCGGCGACCGCGTGCGCGTCATGGAGACCCGCCCGATGTCGAAGCAGAAGCGTTGGCGCCTCGTCGAGGTACTGGAGCGTGCAAAGTGATTCAGCAAGAGTCTCGTCTCCGCGTCGCTGACAACAGCGGTGCCCGTGAAGTCCTTGTGATCAAGGTCCTCGGTGGCACCCGTCGTCGCTACGCCTCAATCGGTGACGTCTTCATCGGCACCGTCAAGGACGCAATCCCTGGCGCAGGTGTGAAGAAGGGTGAAGTCGTTCGCTGCGTGGTCGTTCGCGTGAAGAAGGAGAAGCGTCGTCCAGACGGCAGCTACATCCGCTTCGACGAGAACGCCGCCGTGTTGATCAAGGAAGATCTCACGCCGCGCGGCACCCGCATCTTCGGACCGGTCGGTCGCGAACTGCGTGACAAGAAGTTCATGCGAATCATTTCGCTCGCACCGGAGGTGTTGTAGTCATGAAGTTGAAGAAGGGCGACACCGTGATCGTCATTGCCGGCAAGGACAAGGGCAAGCAGGGCGAGATCACCAAGGTTCTGCCGAAGGAGAACAAGGTCGAAATCGAGGGCGTGAACGTGGCCAAGCGTCACCTCGCAGCCCGCGGTCAGACCGCGAACACCGGCGGCATCGTGGACAAGGTCATGCCAGTGGATGCATCGAACGTGATGCTCGTCCACAAGGGCAAGCCGACCCGCGTGGGTTTCAAAGTGAAGAGTGACGGCACCAAGGTGCGCGTCGCCAAGAAGACCGGAGACGAGATCTAATGGCAGCCGTAGAGACCTACGTACCGCGCTTGAAGGCGCACTACAAGAACGTCGTTCGCGAGGAGCTCATCAAGGAGCTCGGCGTGAAGAACGTGATGCAGGTGCCGAACCTCGAAAAGATCGTCATCAACATGGGCGTCGGCCGCGCAACGCAGCAGTCGTCGTTGATCGACGGGGCAGTCGCGGACCTGACGGCGATCACCGGCCAGAAGCCGATCGTCACCAAGTCCCGC
>RFNE01000219.1 GCA_009927375.1 Actinomycetota bacterium
ATGAGGAATGCCGTCGGCTTCATCTTCTTCAGTTGCTCTGTCGAGATCAGGTGGTGGGTCTCGGGCGAGTACGGGCAGTGCAGCGAGACGACGTCGCTCGTGGCGAGCAACTGGTCCATGTCCATGTGCGTTGCGCCGAGTTCCTTGGCCGTCGCTGCATCGAGCGGGGTGCGCTTGGTGTAGGCGATCGTCATGCCGAAGGCCTTCGCGCGGCGCGCGGTGGCGATGCCGATCTGACCCATGCCGACGATGCCGAGCTGGCGACCCTGGATTCCCGAGCCGAGCATGTAGAACATGCCCCACTGCCACGGCGTCTGGCTGCGAATGACGCGCTCACCCTCGGCGAGGCGTCGGGTGACCATCAAGATCAGCGCCATCGCGATGTCCGCGGTCGCATCCGTCAACACGCCCGGAGTGTTGGTGACGATCACGTTGCGCTGCGTGCAGGCCGGGACGTCGATGTTGTTGTACCCGACGGCAACGTTGGAGACGCTCTTCAACTGCGGGCCCGCTGCGTCGAGGAGTTCGCCATCGACCTTCTCGGTGAGCAGGGTGACGAGCGCGTCAGCACCCTTCACGCGCGTCAACAGCTCGGCGCGAGAGATCGGATTCGACTCTTCCCAGGCGAGGACGTCGTGGGCTTGGCGCAGCGACTCGAGGGCGACCTGGGGGATCTTGCCGGTGACGACGACGCGGGCCATCAGGAGGCGATCCACTTGCCGAAGAGCTCGAGACCTTCCTTGATGTCTTGGTTGCTGATGCCCGAGAACGCAAAGCGAATGTATTGACGCTCCTCACCCGGCTGCGGACGACCGAAGTGACGACGCGTGCAGAACGAGACGCCCGTGGCGTGCAACGCTTTTTCAGCGAACACGGCGAGATCGTCGATGCCCTTGGCCTTCATCGCGCCCGTGACTTCGGGGAACAGATAGAACGTTGCCTCCGGGAGTGCACGTTCACTCCCGGCATCGCATTCAGCATGTTCACGGCCGTGTCGCGACGCTCGCGGAGGGTGTCGAGCATCGTCGTCACGCTCGACTGGTCGCCGCGGAGAGCCTCGACTCCCCCGTACTGCACGAAATGCGTGGTGCAGGACTCGTCGTTGGTGTTCAGCTTGGCGATCATGGTGGCGATTTCGAGTGGGGCGACGGCTGCGCCGAGACGCCAGCCCGTCATCGCGAACTTCTTGGAGAACGTGTACAGAATGACGGTGCGCTCGAGCATGCCGGGCAACTGGGCGATCGACTTGCTCTTGCCCGAGTAGCGCATCTCGAAGTACGCCTCATCGGAGAGCACCCACAGGTTGTGCTTGATCGCGAGTTCTGCGATCGCCTCGCGCTCAGCATCGGTCGACTCGGCACCGATCGGGTTCTGCAAGTCGTTGTAGATGATCGCCTTCGTCTTCGGCGTGATCAACGACTTCACCTGATCGAGGTCGATGTTGAAGCCGGTCGACGACGGGAGGTAGCGATACGCCTTGGCGACGCCACCGAAGTATTCGATCTGGCTCTCGTAGATCGGATATCCCGGGTTCGGATACAACACTTCATCACCCGGATTCATGACGGCCTGGATGAACTTCGTGATCACCGGCTTGCCACCAGGCTGCACGACGACGTTCGCGGGAGTGAACGACAGCCCGCGACGCGAACCGACGTCATCGGCGAGTGCCTCGCGCAACTGCGGGATGCCCGCGGCTGGGCAGTACCCGGTCTTGCCGTCAGCGATCGCCTTGTCCATCGCCTCGACGACGTTCTTCGGCGTGGCGATGTTCAAGTCACCGAGGTGGAACGGGAAGATGCGGTTGCCCTTCGCGCCCCATTCGGCGGCAGCGAGCGAGACCGCAAATGCCGTCTCCGTGCCGAGCTGCTCGAGCCGTGTCGCTAACGCCATGTCCCCACCCCCGTGATAGGCCTCTGATATATGACCAACTTTACCTTATGTTAAGCACCCCATTTTCCCCAAACGGGCGCGGTCTGGAGCGGATTTAGGACTCGACCGGGGAGGCCGGCTCGCGCGGGGTGCGCATGGTCAGCCACACACCCGCGAGCGCCACCACGAGGGCGACGATCGCCAGCCCGCTCAGGCGCTCGGAGAACAGAATCGCCGCCTCGATCGC
>RFNE01000168.1 GCA_009927375.1 Actinomycetota bacterium
CGCTTGACGTTTGCACCACGCCCGCGAGCGACAAATCACGGTCGAGCCACGAATTGAGAAGAGGTCCTCCGTAGATCTCTACGTTCAGGATTCCCAATCCCGCGCTCGATCCAGAGCGACCAGGCTTGAGGGTCAAACCTGGTGAGTCGGTGTGGGCTCCAATGAGCCTCAACGGTTGGCGAGCGGCTTCGTTCAGATTCGACCACGCGATGATGGTCCCAGATCGAGCGAGGTACCCATGAAGCACATGCTCCGGTCGAGGGTCGCAGATGCCGTCCCATTCGATGAAGCCTTCACGATCAAGGATCGATTTGGCGTTGTTGACGACGTGCCGCGACGTCGGGGACGAATCGAGCAGACTCACCAACTGAGCGATGTCGTAGTTGCTCATGGGAGATCGATCGACGACATCGAGATGTCTTGCCCGAAGAAGTGGCAGGACAAGTCCTTCACGAATCCCTCTGCGCTCATCAGAGTCCGTACCTTGGCAGCGCAGGCATTGACATCATCACGTTGGGTGAAGGCGAGGTATCCAACTCCGAGCGCAAGCGCAACGAGTAGGAGCTTGGTGACCACTGATTTCGCAAATTTCAGGACCAGCAGGAGGAACAGCACCGAGCCAACAATGAGGCCGACTGAGAGATTCTTGGCCGTGTCCAGATCGATTTCGAACATGGGACCATTCTCGCAGGTGGGCGGTGCGATACCGTACGACCATGTCCACGGTGAACCTCAGTGGCACGGGTCCGGGCGAGACCGTGCTTCCAGCGGATCCTTCCGAATTGGTCGAAGGATTGCGTGCGACATCGCATCTCGAGGTCGGTGAGCGTCGCGATGCGGTAGCGCAATGGTGTGCGCGGTTTCCCACGTCAAGCCTCGCGTGGGCGTCGTTAGGCGATGTTGCACGGGACGACATCGAGGCCTACAGCGCTTACCGGGTCGGATATCACCGCGGACTGGATGCGTTGCGCGCCAATGGATGGCGAGGATCGGGCTATGTGAGGTGGGATCACGAATCGAATCGGGGATTCCTTCGGTGTCTGGACGGACTTGCCAAGTTCGCCGGTCGAATTGGTGAGGTTGCAGAGTCGGCGCGATGCTCGCAGTTCGCATTGCAGCTCGATCCACGAAGTGGACGGAGAGAACAGATCTGAGTACAGGCGGCTTCGTCCTCGCCGGTGGCAAGAGCACTCGGTTCGGAGCAGATAAAGCGCTCGCTGAATTGGGAACGCGCCACATGATCGACGCGGTCATTGATTCACTTCGTCCAGTCGTCGACAGGATCTCCATCGTGGGAGGCGATCCCGCCATTGCGTTCGCGCGTCATCTGTCGCATATTGAAGATCACGAGAAGCATCGCGGTCCTTGGGCGGCGTTGGCATCAGTTTCTGCTCACGTGTCGGACGACATGCTGGTCTTCGTCCCGTGCGATGCGCCTTTGTTGAGGTTGAGACACTCATCAATCTTCGCGAAGCCGCGCGTCTTCACGGTGTCTCAGTGGCGCGAAGCGAAAGCATGATCCATTGGTCGGTCTCCGCCTGGACTCGTCATCGTTTGGCTGAGGCACTCGATGCAGAAGCGTCTCAGAATTCCTCGTCTCTGTATTCGGCAATCGAACCGTTGAAGCCAGACTTCGTCGTGGTAGACGAGAGGGAAATGCTGAACGTCAACACTCCGGCGGAGCTCGCCATCGCAGCGTCCAATTTGGCAGAATTGTCCGATGACTGAAATCACCGTTGATGAACTACACGGACTCCTCGCATCTTCGCCTCGAGTCGTCGATGTGCGCGAGCGAGACGAATTTGCCGGAGGCCGTATCCCTGGTGCCCTCAACGCACCGCTTTCCGAGCTCGGCGATCACGTCGAGAAGTTCCAAGGTGGGGATGTGGTGTACGTGGTGTGTCAGGCAGGGGGACGAAGCGCTCGGGCATGTGAGGCGCTCGAGGAAGCAGGGTTGTCGGGTTTGGTGAACGTCGTCGGAGGCACTGGAGCGTGGAAGGCTCGGAACTTCCCCTTGGAAGTTGGCTGATCTGACGACGCACGTTTGGATCGACAAAGACAGCGAACTCGAAGGTCTTCGGGATCGCCTGATCGATCATCCTCGGGTCGCGATCGATACGGAATTTCATCGTGAACGCACCTATTTCCCTGAACTTGCCCTCCTGCAGATTGGCTCACCGGACGGCGTCTATCTGATCGACCCACTCAAGTGCGACGTTGGCATTCTCGCGCCAGTTCTCGATTCATCTGTTCTGTGGATTGCGCATGCGGCTCAACAAGATCTCGAAGTGCTCCACCTGGCGACTGGGGTCACGCCTCGGAATCTGTTTGACACGCAGATCGCATCGGGATTCATCGGCATGTCGACGCCCTCGTTGTCCGCGCTCGTGAGCAGCACTCTGGGGGTGAACTTGTCGAAAGGCGATCGGCTGACTGATTGGCTGCGACGTCCACTTACCGCTGCCCAATGCGCGTACGCCGCCAATGACGTGCTCCACCTCGACGCCGTCTACGAGAAAGTCACCGAGGAGCTCATCGGTCTCGATCGACTGGGTTGGGCCGAAGAGGCGTGCGCTGAATCACTTTCACGGCGACAGGAGTCAACCAGTGATGACGCGTGGCTCAGGGTGAAAGATGCGCGTTCCTTGAAAGGTGAGGCACGTGGTGTCGCTCGTTCCGTCGCTCGATGGAGGGATGAGCGTGCTCGCCAACTCAATGTTCCCGTCCGAAGAGTGTTGTCTGACATGGCGTTGGTCTCGATCGCGCAACAAGTTCCAACGAGTGCCAATGAACTCTTGGGTCTGCGGGGTATCGATGGTCGACTTTCGCACGGCTCGGACGTGAATGAAATCCTCGCGGTCGTCGCATCAGGTCGGACAGAAGTTGTAAGTCTTCCGAACGGGTCAGGGGAGGAGATCGACAAGCGACTCAAACCTGCGGTCAATCTGATGACTGCCTGGATTAGCGAACTTGCGCGGCTTCATCGCATCGATGCGACTCTGCTCGGGACTCGCGCAGATGTCGACGCTCTTCTGCGTCGGGATGAATCGTGTCGACTGCTCTCAGGCTGGCGTCGCGACATCGTGGGATCCGATCTTGAGGACATCCTGAATGGCAGGGCAGGCCTTTCGTTTGACGGCAAGGGCCACTTGCGACTGATTCGCCAGTAAGCACGATCCCTCAAGCAGCAGGGCCGAGCCTGTAGGCTTGTCAACGATGTTTATTCGATAGGCGGCCACATTGTGGTCGTCCAGCTAGTTTGGAGCCACACGTGAAGAAGGGTCGCCACCGACGCTTCGAAGAAGCGCGCAAGTTGAAGCAATCTGGGCCTTCCCCCGAGGATCTGGGCCTTGGTCGCAATCGTCGCCCGCAGTCCGAAGAGGACGAATATGCAGCGATTGCGGAACGCTATGGCGTTCGCTTCGACGACGATGAAGAAGAAGCTGACGACGACCAGTAGGTCGTAACGGCAGCGGAAGGACCCATGTCTACACCCCCTGAAAAACTGAGAAGTATTGCGCTCGTCGCGCACGTCGACCATGGAAAGACGACGCTTGTCGATGCTCTTCTGCGGAGTACTGGAACGTTCTCGAGCCATGCGGCCGTTGTCGATCGTGTCATGGACAACAACGATCAGGAGCGTGAGCGAGGAATCACCATCCTCGCCAAAGCAGCACAAGTGGAGTGGAAGGGCGTCAAGATCAATCTCGTCGACACTCCCGGTCACGCCGACTTCGGCGGCGAGGTCGAACGCGCCTCGCGTTGGTAGACGGGATCCTTCTCCTCGTCGATGCCGCAGAGGGTCCTCTTCCGCAGACCCGATACGTGCTGTCGAAAGCGCTTGCCCAGGACCTGCCCGTCATCCTTGTGATCAACAAGGTCGACCGTGGTGATGCACGAGCCGAGGAAGTGCTTCACGAGGTCGAACAACTCTTCCTCGACCTGGCACATTCAGATCATCACTTGAGTTTCCCGGTGTATTCGGCAGTCGCCCGTGAGAGTCGGTCGATGAAGGGGATTGGCATGCCCGCGCCCGATGCCGATCTCGCACCATTGCTCGATGCGATTCTCGAATACATTCCCGTCCCTAATCACGACATCGATGCGCCACTGCAGGCGCTCGTGACCAACCTTGATGCGAGCGACTACCTGGGTCGTCTTGCCATCGGTCGAGTGATCTCGGGGGTAATGAAGAAGGGTCAGCAAGTCGTTCTGTGCCAGAAGCCGACAGCGGATAATCCGCAACCGATGCTCAAGAGCAAGTTGAGCGGACTTTTGCTTTTCTCGGGAATCGACCGCGTCGAAGTCCAGGAGGTCGTCGCCGGCGACTTGTTCATCATGTCTGGAATCGAAGAGGTCGAAGTTGGTGACACGATCGCAAGCGCTGAAAACCCTGTTCCGCTTCCTCGCCTAGAGGTTGATGAGCCGGTGCTGCGGATGAGCTTCGGGGTCAACACCTCGCCATACGCAGGTCGCTCTGGCAAATATCTCACTTCGCGCCACCTTCGCGACCGCTTGAAGAAAGAGATCCTCGGCAATGTCAGCATCAAGATCGCCGAAACCGACTCTGCCGACGTCATGGAAGTAGCTGGTCGTGGTGAACTCCAACTCGCGGTGCTCATCGAGAACATGCGTCGCGAGGGCTTCGAGCTCCAGGTGAGCCGACCAGAGGTGATCACGCGAGAGATTGACGGAAAGAAGCACGAGCCATTGGAGACGGGCACGTGTGACGTCCCCGATGAGTACGTTGGGGCAATCACTCAGGCCTTGGCGCCACGCAAGGGTCGGATCACCGACCTGCGGCCGGGAGACCCGGGGCGAACGATCATTTCGTTCGAGGCTCCGTCGCGTGGTCTGATCGGTTTTCGCTCGTTGGTCTTGACGGTGACCCGAGGAACGGCGCTGTTACACCAGGCGCTCAACGGATGGACTCCATGGGCTGGTGAACTTCCACATCGCACCGGTGGGGCGATGGTCGGAGACCGGATCGGCACGGCAACTGCCTACGCGCTCGACAACCTGCAACTTCGCGGAACGTTATTCGTTTCGCCCGGCGATGAGATCTATGAGGGAATGGTCGTTGGGGAGAATTCTCGCGAAGAAGAGATGGTCGTCAACGCGGTGCGTGCCAAAGAGAAGACGAACATTCGCACACACAGCCATGACGATGGTCCGAAACTCGCAACTCCGGTGACCCACACTCTCGAGACGGCAATCGAATGGATCGGCGATGACGAGCTCGTCGAGGTGACTCCTGACGCGATTCGGATTCGCAAACGATTCCTCAATCTCGAGGATCGCAAGAAGAACAACCGCAAGTAGCTAGCGTCGCACCTTCGGGTGTGGCAACGGGGTCGAGCGCTTTTCTTCGAGAAGTGTGACGAGCTTCTTGTAGACCGGAAGTCCGACCAACTCGATGATCTCGTCAGCCAGATACTTGTAGACGGGTTCCTTGCCTACGAAGGCAGACGCATCGTCGGTGCACCACCAGTGGAAGTCTTCACCGCCGCCGCCCCAATCTCGCCGTTTCCACTCGCGAACAAAAGCGATTCGATGACCGTCGTCCTCGTCCAACTCATCCAACCGAATCGGGACCTGCCAGCACACGTCTGGCTTCCAGTCCATCGGGCGTTCTCCTGCTTCAAGCGCAGCGATATGAAACGCACAGCCCATTCCACCCTCGAAGTCGGGCTCATTGTGGAAGATGCAGGCCCCATTGACTCGCCGTGTCTTGTCGCTACCGTCACGTTCCTTCATCAACCAATTGCCGTTGCGACCCTTGTTGAAGTTCTGCCAGTGATGCGGCTTCAATCTTGCGACGAACTTGCGAACATTTGCCAAGTCCTTCTTGTCGAGGAAGTGGGCTCCATAACTGCAGCATCCCTGCTGAAGATGCGTTGCATCGTCGTCAAGTACGCCCTTGCAACCCTCGCCGTAGATGCACTTGTAGTTCGAACGCATGAATGTCTCGTCGAACATCCACGTCTGATCCCGGTCATCGTCATCAAAACTCAACCATTCATGGATGTTCTTCGGCTTTGGCACCTGAGCGACGATAGTTGATTGGGCACTCTGCTGAAAGTCTCGTGGCATACTGAAGGCCGTGAATGTGGATGACGTTGTATCTCGATTGGAGACCATTTCTGAAGAGCTTGCCGATGCAGCAATTCAGGCTTTGATGGAGGCCAACTCACGAGGGGATGACCGCCGTCCGGAGGCTGAACGAAATCTGACGATCGCGCGAAGATCGATAGAAAAGGCGATTTCTACGCTTCGCCGAGTTGATTCAGGCGATTGATCATCTCTCTCAGCCGACCATAGGACCGTTTGTCGAAGCGAAGGCGTAGGCGTTCGAGCTCGACCTTGTCGCCCTCCGCTTGCTCCTGGCGGCTCGCGTCAGAACGAATGATCGGCTCGGCAACGATGTCTGCGAACTCGTTGTTGAGCGTCGCGATGCTTGGGTCAGAGAGTCGCTGGCGATGCCGAATAAAGAGATTCGGACCCACGAACCGTAGCGAGTCGTAGTTCGAGTAGAACCGTTGGATCTCCTCGACGGCGTCAGATCCGTGGTTTGTCAGGCTGTAGAGCGCGAAGTCATCTGACGAGACCATCCCTGACGGATACAGCACCTCGCGAAAGAATCTGTCGAGATGCTCCCAGTAGGGGGTGCCAAGTGGGTTCATGAGGATGACCGGCACCGGGACACTCTTTCCAGTCTGAAGAAGTGTGAGTAACTCAAACGTCTCGTCCAAGGTTCCAAATCCGCCTGGAAGAGCGACGAAAGCGTGAGATTCCTTAACGAGCATCAGTTTGCGAGTGAAGAAGTACCGCATGGATACGTACTTCTCATCGCCTGCAATGATCGGATTTGCGCCGGTCTCAAACGGCAGTCGTATCGAAACCCCGATCGACATCTCGCGGCCGGCTCCGACCATCCCTGCCTCCATGATTCCCGGGCCTGCTCCGGTGACGACCATCCATCCGTGCGACGCGAGTGATCGGGCGAGGTGCACTGTTTGCTCGTAGAGCGGATCATGGGGTTTCGTTCGAGCGGACCCGAAGATCGTCACCTTCCGCAAACCTGAATACGGGCGAAACATCGAGAATGCTTCACGCATCTCTCGCAGGGCGGAACCCGCGATCTTGAAGTCGAGATCGCTTAGTTCATCTGTTGTGAGAAGAATTGCGGTTTCGACGAGGTCGAGATATCGAATTCGTGCGGATCCGGTGACGCCGGGATCGATCACCGACTCAGCAAGTTCTCGTGCTCGCTCGACCCGCTCAAGGTCGCTCAATGCGAAGCCGCCTTGAACTCCAGCGAGGAGAGAAGTTCGTCAAAACTTGACTGGAATGCGGTGAGTCCGTCGATTTCAAGTTTGCGAGCTATTGACTCGACGTCAATTCCCGCTTTCTTGACCTGTTCGAGATGTTCTCTCGCGCTCTCCACGTCGCGATCGAGCGTCTTTCCGACCGTTCCCGAGCGTTCGAATGCTTCAATCGTTGGATCGGGCAGGGTGTTAACCGTGAGAGGGCCAATGAGTTCATCGACGTAGAGCGTTGAGGAAAACGCAGGGTTCTTCGTTGAGGTTGAGGCCCAAAGTGGTCGCTGGGCTTGCGCTCCGAGAGTCGAAAGCGCGGTCCAACTCGGGCCTTGGAGATGCAGGAGGAACTCCTGATACGCCAACTTCGCTTGCGCTATTGCAGTGCGTCCAACCGGAACATCAGAACCCTCCAGAAGGGGATCAATCGCATTGTCTACGCGAGAGATAAAGAAACTTGCAACGCTTGCAACATGATTCAGCTTCGTCTCGTCATTCTTTGCCAACAACTCGAGACCCTGTTGATGTGCTGCAGCAACTTGGCGATATCTCTCGATTCCAAAGATCAGCGTGACGTTGACGTTGATTCCCTCGCTGAGCACAGTTGTAATCGCTTCCAATCCAGCGTCCGTCGCGGGAATCTTGATCATGACATTGGGTCGGTTTACTCGCTTCCACAACTCACGAGCCGCTTTGATGGTGCCCCCAGCGTCGTGACACAGGGACGGACTCACCTCAACGCTGACGTAGCCGTCGACGCCTTTGCTTGATTCATAGACGCCTGCAAAAAGATCGCATGCCGAAACGATGTCACTCGTCACGAGCTCCCAGTACGCGTCTTCGACGGAAAGCCCTCGAGATAGAGCATCGGCAAATTGTTCGTCGTACAGGGTCGAACCGGTGATTGCCTTCTGAAAAATCGTCGGGTTGGACGTCAGGCCTCGGATCCCCGCGGTGATGGCTCGTTGAAGAGACCCGTCCACAAGTGAGTCACGACGCAAGTTGTCGAGCCAAGCACTTTGTCCTTGCTCAGGAAAGAGCCGCGCGAGATTCATCGGTTATCGACCAAGTGTGGATCGAACGAGATCCGTCACTGCACGTGCACTGATTCCAAGCTTTTCCATGACGACACCACCTGGAGCGCTCGCGCCAAATCGGTCGATGCCGATTGGATGATCGACGAATTCGTGCCATCCCATGGTTGATCCCGCTTCGAGGGAGAAACTGTGCCGACATTCGCCGATCGCTTTATCAAATGCAGATTTGCCACAGGAGCGCATTCGATCCCATGAGGGCATCGAGACGACGCGGCAGGTGATCCCGATCTCCTCAAGGAGGTTCGCAGCTTCAAGCGCGGTTGACACCTCGCTGCCCGTCGCGACAATCGCGACGTCTGGTTGTGGGGTAGCGGCGCGGAGAACTTCGAATCCTTGGATGACACCAGAGCCAGTAGTCGTCTGGGGCAGATTCTGACGACTGAGGATGAGTGCAGTCGGACCGTCGAACTCGAGCGCACTGATCCACGCTTGTGCGGTTTCTGCGCCGTCGGCTGGACGGATGACCTGAAGTCCGGGGATGCTTCGGAGACTCGCAAGTTGTTCGACCGGCTGGTGGGTCGGGCCATCCTCTCCGACGCCGACAGAGTCGTGACTGAAGACAAAAACAACCCTTGCCTTGGACAGCGCGGCGAGTCGGATCGCAGGTTTCATGTAGTCGGCGAAAACGAAGAACGTGCCGCACACCGGAAGCGTCCCGCCGTGAAGCGCCATTCCAACGCATGCAGCCCCCATGGCGTGTTCACGAATTCCGTAGTAGATCTGACGCCCTTCTGGTGTCGATTTCTGGTGCGATGCAAATGACGAAACCTTCACGCCGGTGTTTCCGGTGAGATCGGCTGATCCCACAATGAGTTGGGGAAGCGAAGCCGCAGTTGCCTCTAAAACCTTCTGAATCGCAACTCGCGTCGCCAGTTGGGTATCCGAGGCGAATGGCGGAATCGCGTTTCTAATTGCTGTGACGTCGATAGAGCGCAGTTCCGCTGGCAGTGCACCAGACGCGGCGCGAAAATGAGAGCCGCGCGCAGCAGTCACGGTTCGGTATTCCTTGACGATCTCCTCTGGTGCGTAGAACGGCTCATTTGGGATCGACATCGCGGCTTTCGCTTCCGCTACATGGTCAGCAGTAAAGGGGTTGCCGTGCGCTTCATGTTTGCCGCTGAGCGATGGGGAAGGGTCGCCGATGGTTGTTTTCAGAACACAAAGTGTTGGCTTGCCAGAAGATTCCTTCGCTCGATTCAGCATGGATTCGAGTTCATCCAAATCGTTTGCGATCGCACCACCGACGAGAACGCGCCATCCGTACGATTCGAACCTCTTGATGACATCATCCGAACACGACAATCCAGTTGATCCATCGATCGTGATGCCGTTGTCATCGAAAACGCAAATGAGTCGTTCGAGTCCGAGGTGACCAGCGAGAGATGCCGCTTCATGACTGATGCCTTCCATCAAGCAACCATCGCCTGCCACGACGAAGGTGTGATGTGAAAGGTCGTCGCCGTATCTCGCGGTGAGTTCACGCTCCGCAATCGCCATTCCTACGGCGTTTGCAAAACCCTGGCCGAGGGGCCCGGTCGTAACCTCGACTCCACGGGTGTGACCCGCTTCAGGGTGCCCAGGAGTGGCTGAATCCCACTGTCGAAAGGACTGAAGATCCTCAAGCTCGAGTCCATAGCCACTGAGAAAGAGCAATGCGTACTGAAGAATCGATGCGTGACCACAGGAAAGAATGAACCGATCACGTGCGAACCATTCGGGTTCAGCTGGGTCGTGACGCATCACTCTGCTGTAGAGGACGTGTCCAAGAGGAGCAAGCGACATGGCCGTGCCCTGGTGACCACTCTTGGCCTTCAGTGGAGCGTCCATGGCGATTCCGCGGATGATGGAGACCGCCAGCGCATCCGTCTCGGGGCTCAGTCTTGGCGGCAAGGACACGTTGAGAGATTAGTTCCCGCTGATAGTCGTAGAGAATCCCGCACAGACAACAGTTCGTACCCCGAGATCGTCTGTCAACACGACGAGATCGGCCCGAGATCCGACTCGAAGAGTGCCCCGGTCCACAAGTCGCAGGATTGACGCTGGGCGCTCGGTCGCCATCACAAGGACGTCCGCAAGCGGAATACGGCATTTGGTAACTAGGTTGCGCACAGCCGCGTCGAGGCCGGTTGTGGATCCGGCGAGCCTCGCCCCTGGAACCATTCCGGTTCTTGATTGTTCTCCCACTTGGTCTGAGACGAGAGTCATCCGGGCATTTGCTGCTCGCCAGATCAAGTTGATCGTGGTTGGGTGTACATGAATGAGATCCCCAACGACGGAGAACGTCACGCGATCATCCGTGAGCGCGTAAGTAGCGACACCGGGTTCAACGTGATCGACCCCCGACATCGCATTGAACAGGTGCGTGACGTGTCGGGCTCCGTCTTCGACGCAGAGGTCGTATTGCTCTTGGGAGGCAGATGTGTGACCCAATGCAACGAGAACTCCCGCTTCGCTGAGCTCATGCGTTGCGTCTCTGCTGAGGGGATGCTCTGGCGCCAGCGTCACCATACGGGCCGTGCGCAACGTGTTGAGAACGTCGCGCGTGACATCGAACCACTCGGCGCGATGAGCGCCTGGCTTCTGGCCGAGAAGCGGACCCTCGAAATGGAATCCAAGAGCATCAGGTAAGTCTCGTTCAACCGAAGCGATTCCAGACAGCCATTCTGAATGAGCGCTTCTGTAAAACTCTGGCTCTTGCGTTGGAACCGTCGGTAGCCACGTCGTCACGCCTTGCGATCGGAGCATTTGCGAGATGCGGTTCCAGTCACAGTGTGGGTCAGCAACTCGATCGGCACCGACTCCATTGACTTGAGCGTCGATGAAGCCTGGGCTGAGTATTCCGTCGATGACATCGTCACCGCGCTTGGCTGCTCGCACGTCGACGATGACGCCACGGTCCCACACGACTGTCGTTGGACCATGAATCTCACCATTGACGAGCGCACGTGATGCTGAGAGGTGTTGCGGCACGCCAACTACTGTATGAAAGGTGACGAATGGACTCAGCCTTTCTGAATCTGAGTCCAAAACGTTGTTATCCAGTCACGGAGTGCCATTCGGCGTCGAATCCGTCGTCAGAACACCTGACGAAGCGTCCCTTTGGGCGAAGAACCATCGTGGACCTTTCGTCGTTAAGGCGAACGGGGCAAAACTCACCCATAAGTCCGAGCGAGGTCTCGTTCGATTGGGCCTCGCAGGTGAACAGGAGGTTCTCGGAGCAGCTCAAGCGATCTTGGAGCGAATCACTCCCGAAGATGGAGAGGTCACCCTGACCGTTGCAGAGATGACCCTCGGCAATCGTGAGCTGATTGTGGGCGCCATGCGGGATGATTCCTTGGGCGCTTGTGTATTGATCGGTGCGGGTGGAATCTTCGCCGAGCAACTCAACGACGTTGCAATTCGACAGTTCCCAGTTGACGAGTCTGACGTTCGAGACATGGTGTCCGAGCTTCGTATTCGGGAAGTGCTTGGCCGCGCCCGGCACTGCGCGCCGTTGGACCTCACCGCGCTGACGTCGCTGGCGAAATCCCTTTCAGCAGTGATGGTCGACGACCACATCGAGTCGATCGACCTCAATCCGGTGATCGTCCGAGATGACGGTTCGATTTGTGCTGTGGATGCATTGGTAACCACAGGTCAGGCGCGTCGAGGTGCGGTCGGATCATGGGGCACCAACATCGACCTCGATCCGTTGTTCAACCCAAAGGGTGTTTGCGTCGTCGGCGCTTCTACGCACCCAGGAAAGTTCGGTTTCGTCGCCCTCCACAATCTCATCGCGAGTGGCTACAACGGTCGCGTCATTGCGGTCGGTCGGGGAGCGGAGTCGTACCTTGGGGCTGAGACATACACAGATGTCGACGACATGCCAAGTGATGTCGTCGATGCTGCATTCATCTGCACGCCACGCGACGGGAACGAAGAACTCTTGAGGAAGCTCTCAGCAAAGGGCGTTCGTACAGCATTTGTTGCAACAGCGGGATATCGAGAAGCCGACGAGGACGGTGCGAAAGCGGAACGCTCACTAATCGATGAGGCGATTCGTCTTGGCATGACGGTTGCCGGCCCGAACGGTCAAGGTCTCGTGAGTACTCCGTCAAAGATGTGTCTGCAGATCGTCGCACCATATCCACCGCGCGGCAGGATTGGAATCGCCTCGCAGAGCGGCAATTTCGTTTCGACGTGGATGAATCTGGCGAAGTCTCGCAACGTTGGAGTTTCCCGCGCACTATCGGTGGGAAATGCTCCGCATGTGGGGGTTCCCGAGGTTCTCGAGTACCTGGCGGGCGACACAGAAACGACCGTCGCGCTGTGCTATCTGGAGGATTTGTCTCGCGCACAGGATTTTCTCGACGCTGCGAAGACGATGGTCAGCACCAAACCAGTGGTGGTCGTGAAAGGTGGCACTACCCGCCAAGGTGCGAAGGCGGCATCCAGTCACACCGGTTCACTTGCCGGCGATTCAGGCGTTCATCGGGGCGTGCCGCCAATATGGGATCACCGTGTGCGAAACGGTGGATGAGGCATTCGATGCAGCGTCAGTGTTTGCATCAATGCCGGTGCCCCGCGGTCAGAGGGTTGCCGTCCTGACGACAGTTGGGGGCTGGGGAGTTGCAGTAGCCGATCAGATCGGAAGATCGCAGGTTCTCCAAATGGCCGATCTTGGAGATGAACTGATGGGAAAGTTGGATGCGCTTTTACCACCGCGCTGGAGTAAGGGCAATCCCATCGATTCAGCGGGTGGCGAGACACGAGAGACCGTGGAAACCATTTTCGATCTTTTACTTTCGTCTCCTGAAGTCGATTCGGTCGTCTTTCTCGGTCTCGGCATTCAGAGCAACCAGGCGCGACTGATGAGGGAAGGTCGGTTTATCCAGATCACGGACTCGAGCGAATCGTCGGATTCCACGAGGGTCAAGACGTGAAGTACGCACAGCGCTCAGTGGAGTTGTCTCGGCAGTACTCCAAGCCGATCCTTATTGCAAGCGAGCTCGTAACGTCCGATCCTTCCAATCCTGGGGTTTCAGCACTTCGTGAACTCGGTGTGGCAGCGTTCCCCAATGCATGGTCGGTGATTCGAGCGCTTGAGCACGCGACGATGTGGGGTATTCGACATGCCTGATCGATCCAAACCACTTCAGCAAGCTCGTCATGACGTCAAGGTCGGATCAGGCAGGGTAGTTGCGTCCCTCCTCGGGGGGATGACACTCGTCGTCGGCTCGTTGCTCGGTTTTGCTTGGCGGTTCGTCGATGGTGTCGCGACGTCGGTCTCGACACACCCCGCGAGAGAGCTCACTCAAGTCTCTTCGCCGATCATCAGCGCCCGTCATTTTCCTCAAACGCTTTCGGACGACGTACGGATAAATTCGGTACGCAGAAGGCTCGTTGGCGTCGCGAATGCTCTTCCTGAGAGTTCATGTCTCAGTGTGAATGTCGAGGGCAAACTCCTCGTCGATGTGAATCCCACGGTGTCGCTCGTTCCGGCAAGCAATATGAAACTCGTTGTCGCCTACGCAGCGCTCAAGACTCTTGGCGCTGACTACACCTTCAATACTTCGGCACGTGCGACGCTCGATGGATCGACAGTGCTTGGAGACCTCTTCATCGTCGGCGGGGGAGACCCGCTGTTAGTTACTGCCGACTATCCATCCCGTGAGTTCTTCCCGACTTTCAATCAGACGCGAATCGAGGACCTTGTCGACGCAATTGCGTCTCGTGGAATCACGACCATCACGGGATCGGTCGTAGGTGATGAGTCCCGATACGACACTGAGCGTTATTCCCCGAACCTTGGACTTGGCATTCGGGGTACCGAGGTTGGCCCACTCGGAGCATTAATGGTGAGCGATGGGACACTCGCAACCTCGCCGATCAAGCCGGATCAACCAGCGCTTGCCGCAGCGACAGAGATAACGCGACTCCTGAACGAGCGAGGTATTGCAGTCGGCGGTCCACCGAAGATCGGTGCCGCTGCTGCCGATGTCGGAGAAATCGCCTCAGTCGTTTCACAACCGCTGCGCAACGTGATTGCCGAGATGCTGACGAACAGCGACAACAACACAGCTGAATTACTGCTGAAAGAGATTGGCTTTTCGGCGAACCAGTCAGGTACGCGTGAGTCGGGGATCGCCGCAGTGAATAACGTCTTGATGGCGGATGGACTGACCATCGATGGATTCGTCATGGCGGACGGTTCTGGGCTCGACCGGACGAATCGGGTGACGTGTCGTTTGCTCATGGAAATCCTCGGGTCTGACAATGGTTTTGGAGACATTGGCAACGGTTTGTCCGTCCTCGGCAAAGTGGGAACTCTGCGGGACGTACTCATGGATTCCCCTGCTGCGGGACGAATGTACGCAAAGACGGGAACGTTGACTGATGTGAAGACCCTCAGTGGGTTTACTCGATACACCGACACGCTCGCCGCGCACTTCACGTTGCTGCTCAATGGCAAAGGGGTCTCGAACCAAGGGGTCTATCGACCAATTTGGGCGGCCCTCGCAAGCGCTTTGGCTTCAGTATCTGATACCCCAAGCGCGGCCCAGATCGCCCCGTAGCCCACGAGAGGGCGCCTTTTCGCTGGTTGAATGAAGGGGTGAGCGTTTACCCCTCCCAAGAGACTCCTTCAACCATCGGTGAAGTCGTTGACCTTGTTCGTGCGTACGTGCGCCAACAGACGATTTCACCACTTCGTGGGGCTGGACGCTGGGTCGTCTTTGGGCTCTTCGGAGGCTTCCTGCTCATCATCGGGCTGGTCTTTCTCGCGATTGGCGGCTTGCGCGCTCTGCAGACGATGTCCGCTTTTGACGACGAATGGTCGTTCGTTCCGTATTTTGCAGTCCTCATATTCTCGATTGCAGTTATCGGCGTCGCTAAAGGTCGCATCTCGATCGGCACCCTCCATCCAGGGGACAAGTAGCGATGAGTGAACGTCCCGAAAAGGTGACCCGAAAGGATCTTGAAAATTCGTTTCTTGCGCTCCAACGAGACCTGACTGGGGTTTCCGAGGAACGCAAGTCGCTTCTCGTCGCTGGCGGAGTTGCGAGTGGGTTAGTCGCGCTGCTTGCCGCCTATCTTTTCGGACGTCGCAAGGGCCGCCGCTCTAGGTCACGCGTTGAGCGCTGAGCAATCCTTCGCCGCAAAAGTTCCTCGTCGGCGCCGACTCGTTCGCTGGGTCGGACGTCGGCTCGCTCGTCGATTCTTTGGCTGGTGGTTTGAACCCACGTTGAAGCTCGTCACAGGTGCAGTTCGAGCGATCCGTTCGCGACGCGGAGCCGTCCAATGAGTTCCCCCTTTGCATACGGAGAGCGAGTCATCATTCGCGATGCGAAAGAGCGGCGCTATCTCGAGGTGTTGAAAGAAGGCGGTGAGTTCCATACCCACGCAGGTTTCATTGCGCATTCGGCGATCGTGGGCATGAATGAGGGCGCCGTCCTCGCCACTGGCAAGGGATCGCAATATCACGTCCTTCGTCCAACCCTGGAAGATTTCGTCCTCGAAATGCCCCGTGGTGCGCAGGTCATCTATCCGAAGGATCTCGCGACGATCTGCATGATTGGCGACATTCGACCCGGAGTGCGTGTTTTCGAGACAGGACTCGGTTCAGGCGCGCTCTCGATGGCCATGCTGCGAGCAGGTGCGCACATCACGGGATATGAAATTCGCGAAGACTTCGCTCATCGCGCAGTCTCCAACGTGAAGTCATTCCTCGGTGAAGAGCCGCTCACGCGCTACGACGTGTCGATTCGGGATGCTTATCTCGGGATCGAGGGGTCCGGCTTTGACAGAGTGATCCTGGATCTGCCGGAACCATGGAATGTCGTACCCCATGCGACCCAAGCACTTTTACCTGGTGGACTGCTCGTCGCGTACACGCCGAGCATCACTCAGGCTGTCAAAGTGAGAGAGGCGATGCGCTCGGGTTGGATAGAAGAGCGAACGCTCGAGGTGCTCCACCGAACCTGGCACATCGAAGGACAAGCGGTCAGACCAGATCACCGCATGGTCGCCCACACGGCGTTTCTCACCGTTGCGCGATATCTCGGATGAGCCTTACGGCTCGATGAAGATGCACTCTCCCGGGCACTCTTCGGCGGACTCAATCACGCCATCGAGCTTGTCTTCCGGGATGTTGGCCATTCCTTCAGCGCCTTGCGGATTGCCTTTGGCGGTCGCGAAGATCTTGTCCTTTTCACGAACGTAGGCGAGGCCGTCATCGAGCAGCGTGAATACATCGGGCGCGATCTCCTCGCACAAACCATCTCCGGTGCACAAATCCTGATCAATCCAGACCTTCATAACTACCTTTCCGTTAGGCCGTGAGGCTTCCTCAAGAGTACACGCTCAGACGTCGTAAACAGAGTCAGGCGGGCATTGGACGCATGTCGAGTGGCTCACTAGTTTGAGACCGACGGCACAGCACCGGGAGGCGAGGATGGCAACAGACGACGACAACTCTCGTTCGGGGAAGTCTTCATCCGCCGAGGACCGTCTGCTGGATGCCAAGAGCCAGGTCGCTCGACTCACTGCTCAAAATGAGAAACTCGAGTTCACCCTGCGCGAGGCACGCGACCACATCGGCAAACTTCGCGAAGAGGTGGCCAAGCTGACCACACCGCCGATGGCCTACGGGGTTGTCGTCGCACATCATGAGGACAGTCAAACCTTCGACGTCGTGGCAAACGGTCGAAAGCTCAGGGTGAATGCCCATCCGGCGCTTTCGATCGAAGACCTGGAGATTGGTGCAGAGGTCGTCCTGAACGATGCATCCGCAATCGTTGCGGTCAGTAAGGGTCAGAGGACGGGAGAGATTGCCACGCTGAAGGAGATCCTGGAAGACGGTACGCGAGTCGTCGTGTCGCTCCGCGGCGACGATGACCGAGTCTTCGAATTGTCCAGTCCTCTTCGAGGGAGAGCCCTCAGGGCGGGAGACGTCGTCGTCGTGGAGCCACGAACGGAGCTCGTGATCGAACAGCTACGAACGGACGACTTCGAACACCTCTTCATGGAAGAGGTTCCAGATGTGAGTTACGACAACATCGGGGGACTCGGTGCGCAGATCGAGCACATCGCGGACGCGGTGGAACTTCCTTTCCTGCACGCCGACATCTTCGGCGAATATCACCTGCCAGCGCCGAAGGGAATCCTTCTCTATGGTCCACCAGGATGTGGCAAGACCTTGATCGCCAAGGCCGTCGCAAACAGTCTTGCCAAGAAGGTAGGAGCCGGGCGGGCGCAGACAAGGCCAAGAGCTACTTCATCAATGTGAAGGGGCCCGAGCTCCTGAACAAGTACGTCGGTGAAACTGAGAGACACATTCGTCTGATCTTCCAACGAGCACGCGAAAAGAGTTTCGAGGGATGGCCGGTCATCATCTTTTTCGACGAGATGGACTCGATGTTCCGCATCCGTGGTTCGGGGATCTCCAGTGACATGGAATCCACGATCGTTCCTCAGCTCCTTGCAGAAATCGATGGCGTTGAAAGTCTGAAGAATGTGATCGTGATCGGGGCCACGAACAGGGAGGATCTCATCGATCCTGCCATCTTGCGTCCCGGTCGACTCGACGTGAAGATCAAGATCGACAGGCCCGACGCCGATGCTGCGAAACAGATATTTGGGCGTTATCTCACCGCCGAGGTCCCCGTTCAATTGAAACAAGAGGAGACCCTCGAGACACTTATCGGCCAGACGGTTGACGCGATGTATGCCACTGACAGGGACAACGAGTTTCTCGAAGTCACGTACCAAACCGGAGACAAAGAAGTGCTCCATTTCAAGGATTTCTCTTCAGGCGCAATGATCGAGAACATTGTTCGGCGATCGAAGAAGAGAGCAATCAAGAGGGAGCTTGGCGGGGGCGAGAGGGGAGTCTGTATCGACGACTTGATTGCAAGCGTTCGTGAGGAGTTTCACGAACATGAGGATCTTCCGAATACCACCAATCCGGACGATTGGGCGAGAATTTCCGGTCGTCGTGGTGAACGAATCGTCTTTGTTCGCACCCTTCGCTCACAGTCCGAGAGTTCTGGATCAGACATCGGAGGAAAGGCGATTGAGCGCGCAGTGACGGGGCAGTACCTCTAAGTGGCGACACCGAAAATCTGCGGCATCGAAACCGAATACGGCATCCTTGCCATTGGATCCGAGATGGGCCCGATCGCTGCGTCGTCCCTCGTCGTCGGTGCGTACGGCGATGCGGGAGGCGCAACACGATGGGACTATTCACTAGAACGTCCAGGCGACGATGCGCGTGGATTCACTCTCGATGACCAATTCCTGCCTGAGATCGAAATTCAGCTCGTCAACAGCGTTCTGACCAACGGATCGCGCTACTACGTCGATCACGCTCACCCCGAGATCTCCGGACCAGAGTGCACGAACGCTCTTGATGTCGTGCGCTACGACAGTGCGGCAGACGAGATTCTGAGACGCTCCCTGGACATTGCAAATTCACAGTTGCCACATGGGGTGAGGATCGTCGCTCACAAGAACAATTCAGATGGCAAAGGCAACAGCTACGGCAGCCATGAGAACTACCTCGTGGCACGAGAAATACCCTTCGATCGCCTCGCTGCATTCATCACCCCGCATTTCGTGACGCGTCAAATCTTGGTCGGGGCCGGCAAAGTTGGCTTCGAGTATCCATACAACCGACCAACACTCGCTGGTTACCAGATCTCGCAGAGAGCGGATTTCTTTGAAGAAGAGGTGGGACTCGAGACGACCATCAAGCGACCCATCGTGAATACACGAGATGAACCCCACTGTGATCCGACCAACCTTCGTCGATTCCACGTCATCGTTGGCGATGCGAACATGAGTCAGGCGGCAACGCTCGTCCGTGTCGGTTCCACTCAACTCGTTCTCGCGCTGATCGAGGAGGGCCTCTACCCGAATCATCTCCTCGTCGATGATCCAGTAAACGAGATCCGCTCAGTGTCCCGTGACCTCGACTTCGTCCACAAGATCACACTCCAGGATGGACGTTTGATGTCGGCGCTCGAGATACAGCAGGAACTGTTCGAACGCTGCACAGACGCCGTCGAAAGCGGTCTCGACATCGGCTCGTCGCAGGCGTCCGTCGAAAAGGTATTGACGATGTGGGGCAGGATGCTTGCCGCAGTCACCGAAATGAATGAAGATGCTCACCGGCTGATTGATTGGGTCGCCAAGAAGCGACTCGTTGATGGATTTCGCTCTCGTCACCAACTCAGCGAGGCAGATCCTCGCCTGAAGGCGATCGATCTGCAGTACCACGATCTCCGCGTCGAGAAGTGCCTCGCTGAAAAGTGCGGCCTTGAAGTGTGGTCTCGGCCGACGAGATTTCACACGCAATCACGAACCCGCCATCTGATACCCGTGCCTATATGCGCGGTCGAATGATGGAGCATTTCGCCAATGACATCGTTTCCGCAAACTGGGACTCGGTGGTCGTCGATAGAGGCGGAGACGTGCTGAAGCGCATCGATATGCCGGATCCCCTGAAGGGAACCAAGTTCCTAACCGAGAGTCTCTTTGCTGATGACCCAACGATTTCTGAGTTCCTGAGGCGACTCGAGGCCGAATAGTCCAGGTATGACTCCGATGGAATTGCCGTGGGGAACTGCGATACCCTCAGCCCATGGCTGAACGTATTCGCAAGGCGACTTCTGGCTCTCCATCTTCCGTCCAGAAAACCGAGGAAGCGGAGGGCGTAAAACCCAACTCCGACCTCGTTTCCGAGCTCGACGATCTACTGAATGAGATCGACGAGGTCCTTGAGTCAAATGCAGAAGAGTTCGTGAAGAACTATGTGCAAAAGGGTGGACAGTGATCCCGTCTTTCCCTGAGGTTGGACCTCGTTTCGATGCGTTGCTTCGCGCGAATGGTATCGAACCGTTTGCAGCACTGACGAGTGACGCCGCTTCGCTAGCGGTTCCGCATGCAACGACGTGCGTTGCGATTCGATCGACCGAGGGCGTGGTAATCGCCGGCGATCGAAGAGCGACATCGGGCAACTTGATTTCCCATCGTGAGATGGACAAGGTGATGCAAGCGGACACGTACAGCGGCGTCGCAATTGCAGGTGCTGCGGGCACCGCTATGGAGATGGTCAAACTGTTCCAACTGCAGATCGAGCATTATGAGAAGGTCGAGGGACAAAGCCTCTCTCTCGAAGGAAAGGCAAACCAACTCTCGCTCTTCGTTCGCAACAACCTTCCTGCTGCGATGCAAGGACTGATGGTGGTGCCGATTTTTGCCGGATTTGAACCAGGATCTGCATCCTCACGAATCTGGGCCTACGACGCCACTGGTGGGCGATACGAGGAGAAGGACTTCGTTGCGACCGGCTCAGGAATGTTGCATGCATCGACGACGATCAGATTGGGTTGGAAGTCGAATCTCACACTCGATGCGGCCATTGAGCTTTCATGCCGAGCACTGTGGCAAGCGGCAGAGGCCGATAGTGCCACTGGTGGATACGACCCCGTGCGAGGAATCTTTCCTTCCGTCGCAACGATCGATGCCAGAGGATTTGTCTTCGTTGAACAGCCGAAGCTCTCAGGACTCTTCACGAACATTGCGGAGGAGGTGAGGAACGTATGAGCATGCCGTATTACGTCTCGCCCGAGCAGATGATGCAAGACCGTGCCGATTACGCACGGAAGGGGATCGCGCGAGGCCGTTCCTTGATCGCTTTACAGTACGACCAAGGCATCGTCCTCGTGGCAGAAAATCCGAGTAGTACATTGCGAAAGATTTCGGAGATCTACGACCGTATTGCGTTTGCGGGTGTGGGCAAGTACAGCGAGTTCGACCAACTGAGGGTCGCGGGCGTGCGGGCAGCAGACCTCAAGGGCTATCAGTTCTCCCGACAGGACGTCGACGCGAGAAGTTTGGCAAACCAATACGCCCAGCTGATTGCGACAACCTTCACACACGAAGTGAAACCGCTCGAGATCGAGATCCTCGTCGTCGAAGTCGGCGCCAGCCAGGAGGGAGACCGTCTCTATCGAATCATGTATGACGGTACGGTCCTCGATGAGGAACGATGTGCTGTCATCGGTGGCGAATCCGAAGAAATGAAGAATCGTGCAAGTGGTGCCAAAGCCAGCGACACGCTGCAAACCGCGGTGAAGACCGCAGTGTCTGCGCTTTCTGGTCAGTCCCGCACCTTGGTCGCCTCCGACTTGGAAGTGGCAATTCTTGAGCGAGGGCCGCAGCGACGCTGCTTCAGACGACTCGCAGACAGCAACGTAGAGACCCTGCTGTCGGCATAGCGTGCGTCGGATCATCGGTGTAGAAACCGAATACGGCATTACCTGCGTCCTTCGCGGACAACGCCGCCTGAGTCCGGACGAAGTCGCTCGATACTTGTTCCGCAAGGTGGTCTCTTGGGGTCGGAGTTCGAACGTGTTCCTCGAAAATGGGGCACGGCTGTATCTCGACGTCGGATCGCATCCCGAATACGCCACGGGAGAGTGCGACAACGCTCGAGATGCGGTGATTCATGATCGGGCAGGCGAGCGCATTCTCGAGGAGTTGACCGATTCTGCGGAGCAGCGACTTCGTGACGAGGGAATTCGAGGAACGATCTACCTCCTCAAGAACAACCTCGACAGTGCGGGTAACTCTTACGGTTGCCACGAGAACTATTCGACGGAGCGCGCCTTGGAGCCCGAATCGTACGAGCCCCACCTCATTCCGTTCCTGGCAACGCGTCAGATTTTCGCTGGCGCAGGGCACGTACTCCAGACGGCCCGCGGACCGATCTTTTCGATTGCTCAACGTTCCGAACACATCTGGGATTCATCAAGTTCTGCAACCACCCGTAGCCGGCCGATCATCAATACGCGAGACGAACCCCATGCCGACCCCGACAAGTTCCGGCGTCTCCACGTCATCGTCGGCGATTCCAACATGAACGAGGTTGCAACCTTCCTCAAATTGGGAACGACGCACCTGGTCTTGCGAATGATCGAAGATGAGTCATTCTCGCTTCGTGACTTCACACTGGAGAACCCCATCCGAGCGGTGCGCGACATCAGCCACGACGTGACCTGTACCAAGAAGATTCGCTTGGCCAGTGGACGGGAACTCTCTGCGCTCGACATTCAGTTCGAGTTCCTCGAGCGGACAACCAAATTCCTGAAGACTCACGATTCGACACAGGAGGAACTGCTCGTCCTGAAACGTTGGGAATCCACACTCACTCAACTTGCAAAGGATCCACTCCTGCTGGAAAGGACGTGCGACTGGGTGACCAAGTACCGGCTCGTCGAGGGTCTCAGGGCGAAAGAGGCGCTTGATCTCGATGACCCCAAGGTTCTGGCCCTTGATCTGCAGTATCACGACATCTCGAGCCGGCGGGGGGTCTTCTACAAGCTGCAGAGTCGAGGTGTTGTTGAGCGAATCTCGAGTGAGGTCGAGGTCACAGCCGCAATGTCAGTTCCTCCCCAAACGACCCGCGCTCGATTGCGAGGCGAGTTCATTCGTCAGGCCAAGGCCCGTAAGCGCGACTACACCGTTGACTGGGTTCATCTCAAGTTGAACGACCAGGCCCAACGGACCGTCTTATGCAAGGACCCATTCCAGAGCGAGGACGACCGAGTCACTAAGTTGATTGAGTCCTTGTAGGACGCCTCATGACCGAATCCGCGACTCAACAAACATCGACACTAAAGATTCTCCGCGAATGGCTCGTGGTCATCGTCACGGCTCTCGTCATCGCGCTGACCATTCGGACCTTCGTCCTCCAGCAGTTCTACATCTCGGGCCCCAGCATGGAACCGACCCTCTTTCAGGACGATCGAGTGCTCGTCAACAAGTTGTCGTACAGATTGCACGGAGTTGGCAGGGGAGATGTCGTCGTATTCGATCGCATCACAACCGACGGCGAAATCGTGCGCCACGATGACCTCATCAAACGCGTCCTCGGTCTCCCAGGCGACACGATCGAGATCATTGATTGCAACGTTTTCGTCAACAACAAACGTCTCACGGAGCCGTACCTCGATCCAATCACGCTCAGTTTTAGCGATTTCGAGGAGCGGTGCAGGGTCTTCGACATGGACAAGACCACGGTCACCCCAGGTCACGTGTTCGTCATGGGAGACAACCGACCGCAGTCATACGACAGTCGAATGTTCGGCGAGATCGAAGAAAGCTTGATCGTCGGGCGAGCATTCGTCGCGATTTGGCCACTCAGCCACTGGACGTGGCTCTAGTCCGTGTGAAGTACGTCGACCAAACGGTCGACATAGTCTCCGTAAAGCGCATCTACTCCTGCTGATACGAGTGGTTTTGCAACCTCGGTGTACTGCACATTCCAGGCAAAGCAAAGGATTGAAAATCGGTGGTACAGCGCGATGAGGCCGCCACTCCATTCTGAAGCCGGCATGTTGAATGCAGTAATCCCTCGACTCGACAGGGTCGCAGCATGAGATTCAAACTGCGGAGCGATCTTGGAATAACGCGTTGAATGGACGAGGTTTGCACGGGTTTGAGGACGCCAGCTCGAAACAATCTCCAGGTCGGGATGGCACAGCCAGATCTTTTCTGGAGAACAACCTTCCTCCTCAAGCGTCGAGCACACCTCCGAGAAGGCAAGTGGGTCCTTGATGTCGATACTGAGATGAGCGCTGCCGAGCATCCGACACAACTCGGCGAGACTTGGAATGTGCGATGGCAGATCCTTCGCATCAACGTCGCTGATCGATCTCCGCCTCAATCGTGATCCAACTTCACCGTCGTGGTCGAGGATGACCACGCCGTCACGAGTCAGCCACGCATCGGTCTCGAGTCCAGTCGCCCCCAAACGAAGCGCCAATTCGAAGGATTCGATGGTGTTTTCCTGTGCGTGTCCACGTGCGCCGCGGTGACCGAACAAGATAGGAGGATTCATCTCACCTCACCCTGTGCACATGTGAGCGACGAACGAGAGAGGCGCATAGTCCGCCTTTAGAATAGGCGTATGTTCAACTTCTCGGGGAGTGAGATCGTCTTCCTGCTCATTCTCGGCTTAGTGGTACTCGGTCCAGAGAAGTTGCCGATCGTGTTGCGCAAGGCTGGCCGACTGTATGGCGAGTTCAAGCGAGTCACGTCCGATGCGCAGTCCGATTTTCGTCAGGCATTCGCCGAACCCATCAAGGATTTTCAGGATGCGGCGAATGAGTACAAGAGTGTGTTCACCTCTGCCGCAGACGAGGTAGGCAGCTCCCTCAAGGAAACTGTCGACACTGATGGACCAATTTTCATCCCATACGAGGTGACCGACGAGGGGAGTGCCGCGCTCAGTGAGGACGAGCCGGCAACGTCGGAGGTTGAAGAACCAGTCGAGTCTCCCGTTCACGGAAGCGGAGAAGAATCTTCCCCCGTCGAGGAAGACCACTGATGTTCGCTTGGCGCAAGACACCGACGGCGACTGAAGAGATGTCCATCATCGGACACCTCACCGAGTTGCGCCAGCGGATCGTTCGAAGCATGTTGGCGGTTGCCCTTGGTGCCTCGTTCATTCTGATCTTCTACGACCAGTTTCTGTCCTTGTTGACACGGCCATATGTCAATCTGTGCGCGAGGCGTCCTGACTTCAATTGTGCTGGTGAGCTGTACGCGCTCGGTCCAATCGAGGGACTCTCACAACGCATGCGCATCTCTGGTTACGGAGGCTTGATCATCGCGTTGCCGGTCGTCATGTGGCAGATTTGGCGATTCGTTGTTCCCGCACTCAGTTCGCGAGAGAAGAAGTATTCGATTCCCTTCATCCTCTCATCCGTCATTCTCTTTCTCTTCGGTGGTGCACTTGCGTACTGGACTCTTGATAAGGCCTTGGAGTTCCTCATTTCCTGGTCCGGCGAAGGAGTGGAGCAGACGTATCAGATTTCGCGCTACATCAGCCTCGTTGCACTGATGGTTCTTGCGTTCGGAGTGGGATTTCTTCTTCCAGTACTGATCGTGTTCCTGCAGCTCGTCAACGTCATCACACCTCAGGCGTTGATCAAGCAGTGGCGAGTGTCGTTTATGGTCATCTTCGTCCTTGCAGCAGTCATCACTCCGAGCGGCGATCCGATCAGCATGCTTGCTCTCGCCATTCCGATGTCGTTCCTCTTCTTGGTCGCCGTAGCCATTGGATTCGTCGCCCAACGGAAGCGCCGAAATCGAGATGCGACCGACGGTGACTGATCACCACTTCGCTCAACATTCCTTCTCGGTTCGAGAACAACTCGCGAAAGACCGTCGTTTCGCTCCCGACAAGTTCCAGATTGACGCTTTTGACTCCATTGACTCGGGCCGCAGCGTTCTCGTCGCAGCACCAACAGGGTCCGGGAAGACACTCGTTGCCGATTACGGAATTCGACTTGCGTTAGCAACGAAGACTCGCGCGATCTATACGGCGCCGATTAAGGCACTGTCGAACCAGAAGTATCGCGACTGGTGTGGCGAATACGGCGAGGAGCAGGTCGGGCTCCTGACGGGAGACATCACCATCAACCCCGACGCCCCCATCATGGTCATGACGACTGAAGTCCTCCGAAACATGATCTATGCAGGAAACACGACGCTTGATCGGCTTTCGGTGGTCGTTCTCGACGAGGTCCACTTCATACAAGACGCCTACCGAGGCGGGGTGTGGGAAGAGATCATCGTCCATTTAGCGCCAGAGGTCGTATTGATTTGCCTGTCTGCGACTGTGGGGAACACCGACGAGATCGCACGATGGCTGTCCGTCGTTCGAGGCCCAACCGACGTTGCATTTTCCAACCATCGACCGGTTCCGCTGGATGCCCAGATCCTGGTGCATGATCGCTCCCAAAGCGCCATACGGGAGTTCTCGGTGGATGAAGACGGACGCCCGAATGCAGAGTTCACGCGACTCGAGGGACAGCAGCGGAAGCTCACGCGGTCCGGACCTCGTCATCAACGCGGGGGTCCTCCTGCTCGGCTTCGCTCGCCAAGACGAACCGAAGTTGTTCGGTTCCTTCACGAACATGACCGTTTGCCGGCGATCTACTTCGTCTTCAGCAGGCGGGGTTGTGAAGATTCGGCGCTCGAGGTTTATGAGTCGGGAATGACGCTGACGACCCAGGACGAGGCTGATCGGATCGCGCAGATTGCTGACCGCGCCGTCGAATCGTTTTCCGACGACGATCTTGCAGCGCTCGGCTATTCGAAGTTCGCTGATCTCCTCGAGAGGGGAATTGCGGCTCATCACGCGGGAATGGTGCCGATCTTCAAGGAGATCGTTGAGCGTTGTTTTGCGCTCGGACTCATCAAGATCGTGTTTGCGACCGAAACTCTCGCAGTCGGTGTGAACATGCCCGCACGGACCGTCGTCATCGATCGACTCACGAAGTATGACGGCACGAGCCACGTGATGATCAAACCGAGTGACTATTCGCAGCTGACCGGTCGTGCGGGTAGGCGAGGGATCGACACCACGGGTACCGCTTTCGTCGTCTGGGAACCTTTCGTTTCCTTCGATGCCGTTCACCAGCTCGTCACGAGCAAGGCGTTTCATCTCTCCTCATCGTTTCGGCCCACCTACAACATGGCAACGAATCTGATTGCGACAACTTCTGAGGTCCAAGCTACGCACCTCTGAACCTTTCACTTGCGCAGTTCCAGAGTGCACGCGACGTCGTTCATCTTCAAGCCCGCATCGGGCGACTTGAGCTTCAGCGCCAACGTTTGCTCCACGAGTTCGATGACAGCGAGGAGCTGGCACACGCCTACATGACCTTGCTCGCTGAGCGTTCGTCCTCAGCAAAGGGCAGCGTTCGGTCAGATGCCTTTTCCCTCATTCGTCTTGGCGATGTGATCAATGGCGACGAGTTGGGGGTTCGAGAGGCGCTTCTCGTCATCGCCAAATCTGAGCGCAAATCAAAGGTTCGTCTGACCTTGATCGGCACGCGCGCAGGAGTCGTCCATGTCTCAAGCGACGACGTGACTCTTCGTCCCAGGGTTCTCGGGCACCATGATCTCCCACATCCATATTCACCGACGTCGAGCACCTTCCAGGAGCGTGCACTAGAGCTCTTGAATCATCGTGGATCGCCCGCACGTGACGTGCAGACACCCGTCGTAGAGGCAACAGTTGACCACGATGATCCGCGTTATCGCGAGCGCATGAGAGCGGCCAAAGACCTCGTGAAGGTCGACTCGGATCGTGTGAAACTCCTTGATCAGATCGACAAGAGCCAAGGCGCGATCGTTGCCCGATTTCGCGCGTTGCAACGACTGCTCACTGACCACGAATTCGTCGAGGGTTGGTCCCTGACGCAAAAAGGAGAGGTCCTGCGGTCGATCTTCCACGAATGCGATCTCGTGATCGCCGAGTCGGCGTGGAGGGGACTGTTCGATGGTCTCACCGCTCCCGAACTGTGTGGCGTGATGAGCTGCTTCGTTTTTGAACCGAGGGGTGATGATGAGACCATCGTCAAGATTTCAGGACTTGCAGGAGAACGTGTCAAGCAAATTGAACGTTTGAGTGCCTCAATCCGCGAGGACGAAAAGGCATGCGGAATCACCCAACACCGAGGACTCCATCGAGGGTTCTTCGAGATTGCCCGTGACTGGTGCGCGGGGTCGCAACTTGAAGATGTTCTCACTGACGATCTGCAGCCTGGTGATTTCGTGAGAACGATGCGACAGATTGCGGACCTATTGAGACAGATTGGCAACGCTTCACAGAACGACGAAACGAAGCGATTGGCTACTCAGGCATCCCAGTCCATTCAGCGAGGTGTGGTTCTCGCGTCGATCGGGAGTTCAGAGTCGTGACGATTCGACCGGGGGATCAATGGGGCGTCGTTCAAGAAGCACCGGAATCGACGAAATGGTTTCGATGCGAGGCCGACCTCGGTCATTGGATGTCCATTGGCCAGAGCGCCGAATACTTTGGGCTGACTGGTGGTGACCTGTGCGTCATCACTGGGAGCACGCAACGAACTCTGTTTGTCCCAATCGACATCCTTGAAGTCCGCTTCCAGAAGGAAGGATCGTCGACAGACGAGCGAATCATCGCATTGAGTTCCGTGGTCCTTGGTTCATGGTGGAACAAAGAGGCCCTCACAGCGATCTCCAATACTGGACTCGTGCGCGGTGTCGAATGGTTCGCGCGGTCGCACCCGAATGACGGCGTTGTTGAGTTTGCGGAGCTCTCTGAACACATGAGTCGTCGTCAGAAAATGATGGCTCGGTCCCGGATCATGCGGGGGGCCGCCTATGCGCATCCGCAGATTTCATTGACTTCAACGACCAGTTGGGAGTGGTCAGGTCGTCCCCGCCGTCTCGAGATTGACGGTCGGAACCTCGGTCGAGTGGTATCGGTCAAGTTGACACTCCAGCCTGATGCCCTCCGTGTGTATCTCGGAAAGCCATCCACTGGGGCCGAGGGCTGAAATCGTAAGATTGCCCCTTGTGACGGTCTACATCCCAGAGGTATTCACGGATGATGAAGCGGCCGTCTTAAGGCCGTATTTTTCGAACCTCGACGGACCGGTCTTTGCCTTGGTCAATCTCCCTGAAGTGGTCAAGGGAGCGCTGTTTGCTCGCTACAGCCGAAGTCCAAAATCGTTGAGACGGCTGTTTCTGGATGAATTCGTTCAGGACCTGGATGTGAGCGGGGACCGATCCGTCGATGCGTCGGTAGGTCTCGACAAAGCCGAGCGACTCTACGACAAGGTGTTCCTCGAATACGGTGATGACTCGGTTGCCCAGCTCGGAGCGGTCCATCTCGCGTGCGAACAGGCATCCAATCTCCTCACGAAGATCCTCGAGTGGGGTCGCCTGATGAGCTATCTGGAGCAGAGCACGCGATACATCAGCTACGACGCGCGTCTGGGAGGGCGATATCGCTACTTCCGAGATCCCGAGATTCTGAGTGGGCCTTTTGGCACGCGATACGTGGGCGACATGGACCGCCTCTTTGATGCGTACTCCGCGCTCGTCAGCCAAGTGACCGAGCACATCCGCGCCACGACGCCTCGATCGATCAAGGACAGCGATTTCGTCTTCCACCAGGCGACGAGAGCGAAGGGTCTCGATGCCGTCCGCGGGGTCCTTCCTGCGGCCGCGTTGTCCAACGTCGGCATCTTTGGAAGCGGACAGGGCTACGAAGCCCTGCTCTTGCGAATGCGCGCGAATCCGTTGCCAGAGGCCCGTCACTACGCAGACTTGATGCTCACCGAACTGCGCAAAGTGATTCCGTCGTTCCTCAAACGAGTGGATCTCGCCGACCGAGGTGGGCGCTGGAGCGAGTATCTCGCAGAGAGACACGACGCGACGATGACCTCGGTCGACGACCTGTTCGGTGCGATCGAACCTGATTCCACCGAGGAAGTGGTTCTCGTGGACTTCGACCCGGATGGCGAGAACAAGGTGCTGGCTGCGCTGTGCTATCCACATTCACAACTTCCAGAGAGTCAGCTGCTTGCGCAGGTGAGCAAGTTGAGCGACACCCAGAAGATGGAACTGTTCGAGTCGTACGTAGGAACACGCGAGAACCGTCGTCACAAACCGGGCCGTGCCTTCGAGCGCACCGGCTACCGATTCGACGTCCTCGGTGACTATGGGGCCTTCCGAGATCTCCAACGCCATCGCATGCTGACGATCGAATGGCAGCGTCTGACCCCCGACCACGGGTTCGTGATGCCTGAGCTCGTTGAGGCAGCAGGGTGTGGTCCTGCATTCACCGACGCGATGGACCGATCCCGCGAACTCTATGAAGCTCTCAGGCCCGAGTACCCAGAACAAGCTGCCTACGCGATCTCGATGGCTTACCGCTTGCGATACGCCATGCAATTCAACGCTCGTGAAGCGATGCACATGCTCGAACTTCGGACTGCGCCGCAGGGGCACCCGTCGTATCGCAGGGTCGCACTCGAGATGTATCGCCAGATCGGGGAAGTGGCGGGCCACCGGGCGCTGGCCGCCGCTATGACACACATCACGACCGAAGCGCCGGAGCTCGAACGGCTCGATTCTGAGCGTCGGGCAGAGGAGCGCCGCAAGCAGGGCTAATTCGCATCCCGAGGCCCCTCATGGGCTACTCTCTCCGCGACTGCTGGAAAGGGAAGTGCGAATGTCCGATGACGAAGTGATGGATGAGGGGGAACTCGAGGGCGAGATCCTTGCCGATCCAGATCTTGATGCCGAGGGTCTCGACGAAGACTCGCTCGATCTCGATATCGAAGAAGACGATCTCCTCGTTGATCCGGAACTCGCCGACCCAGCCGACGCAGAAGATCCAGATGCAATCGTCGAAGAGGCCCCAGTCGCTCGGAAGGCCAAGGGCGAGGAAGAGGACGAGGAAGACGAGGATCTTCGCACCGAAGACGACGTTGAAGCCGACCTAGATGCGATTCTGCGCGAAAAGCTGACGGCCGCCGAAGAAACACCACTTGAAGAGGATGAAGAGGATGTCGTCGTCGATGACAAGACCGACGGTATGGAGCGCCTGCAGCCTCGACGACCAGACGAGACGCAGTGCACGCAGTGCTTCCTCCTCGTGCGCAACAGCGCGCCAGGCTGTCCAGTCGAAGACGATGCCTGTCCGCTCTTCAAGTGATCGTGAAGATTCAGCAAACGCTTCGTAACGCTCGGTTCATCGGAGAGATGGCGTTCAAGGGAATCGAACGGGAGATCCGCTCGCGCCTCAGCCCACCGAGAAGTGAAGTGGCATCCAACCCTGTCGTGTCACATCAAGACCAGGAGATGGTTTCGGAGCCCTTCGATGGCTACGGACTTCTCACTGCGGCTCAAATCATCGAGCAATCCAAGACGTGGACGGCAGAGCGCAAGGCCTCTGTCACCGTGTACGAGTCAGCAACCCGCAACCGTCGAAGCGTGCTCCAGGCGCTGAGCTGACGTGACTCGACTGCCGTTCGACATTCGGTCGGTAGACGAAACGAACCTGACCAATGCCCGTGATCTCCTCGATCAGGCGAGGGGAGCTGCGAGGAACTTTCGTGGACATGAGCTCCTCTTGGAGCGCCTCGATGATTTCGCTCGGGGTGCCATCGAGGGGAGGCTCGCAGTTCACGACGGCCGCGTCGTCGGGGGAATCCTGTGGAGCCAAGCTGACGGCGATCTCATCATCGAGGTGCTGTTCGTGAATCCGGCGTCGCGCACGATCGGAATCGGCGAGCATCTCGTCCACGAAGCCCTCGACTACGCCACCGAACGAGGTCTGACGCGTGTCCTCGGACGAGCACTGCCGGGGGATCGTGAGACGAAGAACGTCTTTGAACGAACCGGGTTGATCTCCCAGGTCATCCTCGTTGGTCGAACGATTGGCTAGCGACCCTTCCAATTCGGTGGGCGCTTCTCGATAAACGCGGTCAACCCTTCCTTGGTGTCTTCGGAGGCAAGGATTGCGCCGAACGCTTTGTTCGTCATCGAAATGAGATTGGCCTCGGACTCATACATCGAAGCGTTCACCACCTTGCGAGACTCCCAGACGGCGAGAGGTGCTGCACCACAAATGCGTTCGGCAAGCGCCATTGCTTCTTTCTCGACGTCGGCTGGCTCGACGAGTCGGTTCACCATGCCCAGTTCGTAGGCACGTTGAGCCGAGAGGCTGACCCGTGAGGATCACTTCCATCGCGGCATTCTTCCCGATCAACTGGGGAAGACGAAAGAGACCGCCTGCGCCAGCGACGAGGTTCCGGAGGACTTCCGCGAGACCAAAGGCGCTTCGCGTGGAGGCCACGACGAGATCAGTGGCAAGAACGATCTCGCACCCGCCCGCGGTTGCAAGGCCATCGACGGCGGCGATGACCGGCTTCTTTCGCTCGCGGTAGACGAATCCCGCAAAACCACCGCGCTCGGTATTCAGCGATCCAGCTTGACCGCTGTTGATCGCCTTCAGGTCGGCACCTGCGCAGAAAACTGGGCGCTCCTGGCCCGACGTGTTGGCTCGAAGAACGCCGACCCACGCTTCGTCGTCACCTTCAAGCTTGTCAATCGCCGCTTCGAACGCAGCAGCTACATCGCCGTTGATTGCATTCCGTGCTTCGGGACGGTTGAGCGTGATGACGCCAACCTTGCCGCGCTTTTCGTATTCCACTGGGCTAGTCATACCCAGAGGTTATTGGGCGCTGACGGTCTCCTGAGAATTGGCGCCTCGTGGAGCTGGCGATTTCTTCTTTGAGCGGTCGGGGCGTGTCGGGCGCAGCGGTTCGGTGCGGACGCACCAGCTTCCACCGCGACACCGAACATTGCGGCGATGTGGGGGATGAGTGGCGCAAGACGCTTCACCGTCGCAAGGAGGGCCTCGCTCGGCTGAGCGGGAATTGCGGCAGGCTTCACGCTCGATCGAACGGGCGAGAAGGCAACGGCCTCGAGCACGGTGATCCAACGGTCCTG
>RFNE01000218.1 GCA_009927375.1 Actinomycetota bacterium
TTCTTTGGGCACTCGGGGCAGCAACCACCTATGGGATTGCCGATTATCTCGGGGGACGGGCAACCCGCCACTCCCCGGCCCCGGCGGTCACTTTCGCTGGTCAGTCGGTAGCCCTGCTCCTCCTCTGCGGTCTCGTGTACACGAGCGGTGTCGCGGTGATGTCCCGGGTCGATTTCTTCTGGAGCATGGGCGCAGGGTTTGGCGGCGCCCTCGCATTGATCACGTTTTACAGGGCGATGGCGCTTGGGCCGATGACCGTGGTCGCCCCGATCACCGCCGTCGTCAACATCGCCATGCCCGTCATCGTGGGCATCGCCCAAGGAGAGCGTCCGACTGGACTTTCATATCTCGGCATCGCCCTCGCACCCTTTGCGGTGGCACTCATCGGTGATGTGCTGTCATCCAAAGGGTCGGTCGTGCAATCGAAAGCGATTTGGTTGTCGGTGTTCGCCGGAATGGGATTTGGTCTGATCTTTGTGTGCCTTGCGCAGACATCCGACGACGCTGGACTGTGGCCGCTCTTGGCACAGCGAATGACGAGCGTTCCGACAGTTGCGGTGGTCAGCTTCATCGGGTATCGAACGCTTCGCGTCAAGAAAAGTGTCGGATACTTCGCCATTCTCTCTGGCGTGCTCGACACGCTCGCAAACTCGATGTATCTCACTGCTGCGCGGGCAGGGATGCTCTCCCTCGTCGGTGTGATCACTTCGCTGTATCCCGCCTCGACGGTCATCCTTGCAATGCGAATTGACAAAGAACGCATCCATCGCGGTCAGATGCTGGGCATCGTCGTCGCGCTTGGCTCAGTGATTGCGATCAGCATCGGGGCGTGACCAATGGTCGGGCTGGCGGGATTTGAACCCACGACCTCTTGTCCCCCAGACAAGCGCGCTAACCAAGCTGCGCTACAGCCCGTAAGCCTCTGAGCCTACCTTCAACCCACCTGATCAGCGGAAGAGATCTACTACCCGCCACGTGAGATATGCGCACAACATGAAGACGAGCAATTTGAAATGCCAAGGAGCTGAAACGCTCTCTTCCTCACCAGACGCGAGCGCCTTGAGATCAAGATTCTTGGCCGTGATTCGACCGTGCGCATCGTGACGATCAATCGGCGTCGAACACACCGGGCACGAACCGTCCTCTCCCACACCCGATGGCGCGAAGTAACGAGCACACGGCTCACACCACGGCACGAGATCAGTCCCCTCGCTTGCGGACTCGCATCTTGATCGGCGTGGATCCGAACTCGAAGTGTTCGCGGATACACCGTTCGAGATATCGAAGATAGGGCTGCGGGAGCTCACGATTGACGAACAGCGTGAAGGTCGGCGGATCGTTCGCCCCCTGGAGCGCGTACAACACTCTCGCGCCGCTGCCAGCGGGTTGCTTCTGCTGGGCCTCGGCGATCACTCGATTCACGTCGCGGGTCGGCACGCGCTTGTGATAGTCGTTGATCGAGTCCACCAACATCGGCTGGAGGCGGTGCACCCCCTTCCCCGTGAGTGCCGACATCCGCAGGATCGGTGAATCACCGATGAAGTAGAGCTTGCGAGCGATGTCAAGGTCCATTTCACCTTGTCATCGTCGTTCAGTAGGTCCCACTTGTTCAACACCACGATCAAGGGGCATCCTGCCGCGTCGATACGTTCGGCGAGACGTTGATCCTGTGACGTCACCCCTTCTGTTGAGTCGATCACGAGCAACGCAACGTCCGATTCATCGACGGCACGCAGCGCACGCACGAACGAGTAATACTCTGCCGACTCATCCACTTTGCTCTTCTTGCGCATGCCTGCCGTGTCGACGAACACGATTGGCCCGTCGGCGGTCTCGACACGCGTGTCGATCGCGTCGCGCGTCGTACCTGGCATGTCGTGGGTGATCGAACGATCTTCACCCACAAGC
>RFNE01000257.1 GCA_009927375.1 Actinomycetota bacterium
TTGTTGAAGAGCGTGCTCTTTCCGACGTTCGGTCGACCGACGAGTGCAACTCGAGGAACGCCATCTTCGAAACGCTCGACGACTTCAACGTCATCGACATCCACAGCCTCGACTGCGGAAATGATGTCGTCGAGCAAGTCGCCCGACTTGCGACCATGGAGCGCCGAGACCGCGACTGGATCCCCGAATCCAAGATGAAGGAAGTCCCAACGATCCGCATCACGCTTGTCGGAATCAACCTTGTTCGCAACAACGACAACCGGTCGACCCAACCGCCTCAACCACGATGCGATCAGTTCATCGTCATCGGTGACGCCGATCGTCGTATCGACGAGGAACAAGATGAGATCCGCACTCGCCGCGGCATCTTCGACCTGCTGACTCACCTTGGCGTCCAATTCCGTTCCACCAGGCATCCACCCGCCGGTGTCCGAGAGCATGAATCGCTTTCCCGTCCATTCCACTTCGCGTTCGAAGCGGTCTCTCGTCACCCCTGGCTGGTCCTCGACAATGGCGACCTGCGACCCGACGAAGCGATTGAACAACGTGCTCTTTCCGACGTTTGGTCGACCAACGATGACCACTGATGGAAGACGCGTGCTCACCCGTTCATTCTACGGTCGCTTCATCAAGAAGAGCCGAACAACGCTTGCACCCGACGTCATTCGTAGAATGAAGCCAATGCAACATCGCGTCGAACGCATCCTGCTCGCTTCACCGAGGGGCTTTTGTGCGGGCGTCGAGATGGCGATCAAGGCACTCGCCTGGATGGTCCGCACCTTCCCGGCCCCCGTCTACTGCTACCACGAAATCGTCCATAACAAGACTGTCGTCGAACGCTTTCAATCAATGGGTGTGATCTTCGTCGACGACATCGCTCAAGTTCCCCCTGGCTCTCCAGTCATGCTCTCGGCCCATGGATCTGCACCACAGGTCGTGAGCGCCGCACACGATGCAGGTCGATACGCGGTTGACGCAGTTGTCCGCTCGTGACCAAAGTCCATCACGAGGTGAAGGTTCGTGCCGGCAAGGGTTACCGAATCGTCTACGTCGGCCACGAGGGTCACGAAGAAGCCGTCGGAACGATGGCTGTCGCTCCGCAGGCGATCTCGAGGGTCGAAACGGTCGAAGACGTGGACCACTTACCGCCGTTCAGCGAACCAGTGGCGCTTCTCGCTCAGACGACGCTGTCTCATCGCGACTGGAAGGATGTGGCAGACGCCGTCAAGGTGAAGTTCCCACAGCTGTGGTCCCCCGGACGCAGCGATCTGTGTTTTGCCACGACGAATCGCAGTCAGCGATCATGCAGATCGCCTCCAAAGTTGACGCGATGATCGTCGTCGGCTCGGCGAATTCTTCGAACACCGTCGCCCTCGCCAAACTCGCAAAGGACGAAGGTTGTCAGAAGGTCCTTCGGATCAACTCCGCCGAGGAAATCAGCGAGCCCCTGACTGGAGTCATTGGCTTGACCGCTGGGGCATCAGCGCCTGATGAAATCGTCACCGACATCATCCGCGCTCTCAGTCCGCGCGATGGTGTCGAAGAGATCCGCGCAACGGACGAGGACGAATACTTTCCACCGCCACGTAATCTTCGGAACTGCAAGAAGCGGTGTCATTGACCCATAGCCGAATCATCGGCAAGGCCCGGCCACAGCACGGCTTGAGTGACCGCAAGATCGGCGCGAGCACCGTTCTCGCCGCATTGCGCTAGTTGCGCGGAACTTTGCTCCACGCGACATCGCGATCGACCCGCACGTCTCCCGGCAGGCCAAGCACTCGTTCTCCAAGGATGTTGCGCATGACTTCACTCGTGCCACCCTCGATGCTGTTCGCTCGCGCTCGGAGAAACGCCTTCGGGACAGAGTCGAATCCCATCGCCGTCTCGGGACGCACCATTTCGTAACTCCCGTACAACATCCCCTGAGCGCCCATGAGGTCGACACAGAACTCATAGGTTTCCTTGTTCAAATCGGCACTCGCCATCTTCCCGATGGAGCCTTCCGGCCCTGGCACTCCCATCTTGCGGCTCTGGCCTGCTCGGATGTTCGTCAGGCGCAACACTTCCGCACGGATCCACAACTTCATGAGTTCGTCTTTTCGTGAATCGTCTTGTTGACTCGGGTCAAGTTGCTTCCACAACTTCACGGCCTCACGAATTGGACCTGAACCCTGCTGCGGTATCGCTCCACCAATCGCCACACGCTCATTCATGAGCGTCGTCAAGCTCACTCGCCAACCATCGCCTGGCCCACCGAGCGTCTCGGCAACCGGAACTCGAACATCCGTGAAATAGACCTCGTTGAATTCCGCTTCACCCGTCATCTGCCGCAATGGACGCACCTCGACACCGGGCGCCTGCATGTCGACGACGACCGCGGTCAATCCCGCGTGTTTGACCGCTTCGGTGTCGATCCTCACCACGAGCAGTCCATAACGTGAGAGATGCGCAAGGGTCGTCCAGACCTTCTGACCGTTTACGACCCATTCGTCGCCGTCGCGAACGGCACGAGCAGAAAGCCCGGCGAAGTCGGATCCCGATCCGGGTTCGGAGAAGAGCTGACACCACACTTCCTCACCACTGAAGAGCGGACGGAGATAGCGCCGCTTTTGCTCCTCGCTGCCCCACTCCACCACGGTCGGGCCGCACATGCCGTAACCGATTGGGTTTCTTGCGTAAGAACTGGGTGCGCCGGCAGCGAACACTTTTTCATTGATGACCTTCTGGTGGCGAGGCGACAGGCCCAATCCGCCAAACCCTTCCGGAAAGTGCACCCACGCGAGCCCAGCGTCGTACTGGGCCTCGAGAAACTCCCGAGCAGGTGTCTTCTTTGGTGGATTCGACCCGAGCAAATCATCGATCCGCTCTTCGAGTTCGGTCACTTCAGTGTCTGCCATGTCCTACCTCCGCGTGCAATGCCAAACCGTAGTCGGTGTTCAGTTCATCGGCCCCATGAGACGGGCAAATTCACGGTCGAATTCGGGCCCGACGTCGGGGAAGACCGATCGGAGCCGCATGACCCAGCGCACATTGGCCAGTTCACCAGTTCGTCGGTATCGACTGAGCAGGTTGTTCAGGATTCTCCACAGCACGGCTCGGTTTGGCAACGGATCGAGGAAGGACTCAGAGAAGTTGCTGAGGCCTGTCATCGTCTCGTAGAGCCCACGCGCTCCGCCGGCCGACATTGGATGGGCGCTGTGGAATGGATCCACATACGTCGGCTGAGCCGCGCCGTCAGACACGAGCACATGGCCCGGCATCCCAATGATCAAAGTTGGAATGGACTTCATTCGACACACTTCATGGACGACGACCGCGAGCAGAATCGGCAGACCTCTTCGTCTTTCAATCACGAGATGCAGCATCGAATTCACCGGGTCGTCGTAGTTCTGGCGGTCCCCGTCGAATCCGAGTTCATCCCGCAAGCTACGCACGACTCCGATCAGATCGGTACCGCCAACCGTCATTGACAGGCTGTCGAATTGGTCTTCGAGGATTTCTCTCGCCCGACTGTGGCCTGCTGCCTCGCAGATCATTCCGCAGCCAGCGACGAGACTCGGTGAGTCGCTGTCGTGCAATAGGGCGCGAAACTCGTCTTCCAGACTCACCCTTTCACCTCCAATTCGGCCTCAGACTACCGTTGGGTCATGTTTCCAGGTCACGTTGCGCTCACTCACCCCGACAAGCCTGCGGTCATCATGGCTCGATCTGGAAAGACCATCACCTACGCCCAACTCGACCGTTCTGCGAACAAGATTTCGCAGCTTTTGTACAGCGCGGGACTCCGCCCTGGAGACAACGTCGCGATTTGTCTGGAGAATCACGAGAAGTTCTTCGACGTCGTGTGGGGATGTCACTACGCAGGTCTCATCTATACGGCGTGTTCGAGCCGTCTCACGGCCGATGAACTGACCTACATCGTCAATGACTGCGGCGCGAAGGCATTGATCACGTCCGCGTACCTCGCGCCCCAAGTATCAGCGGTAGCCGACAAGATTCCACACGTCACCCTTCGTCTGATGATCGACGGAGCAATCGAAGGTTTCGAGCGTTTCGAAGACGCAGTCGAGCGCGCGTCATCCGAACCACTCCGTGACCGCGTGGATGGATCGGACATGCTGTATTCCAGCGGTACGACCGGTCGACCCAAGGGTGTGCGTCTCGCGACAACGGGAAGTCCCCTCGGAACACCCGTGCCCCTCGTCGGACTCGGACAGTTTCTCCTGGCGATGGACGACCAGATGGTCTACCTGTCTCCCGCACCGCTCTATCACGCCGCTCCACTCCGCTGGAACATGGTGGTGCATCGCCTGGGCGGAACGTCGATCATCATGGATCACTTCGATGCCGAAGAGTTCCTCGCAGCGGTCGAGAAGTACGACGTCACTCACACGCAGACCGTTCCCACCATGTTCGTTCGAATGCTCAAGTTGCCCGAAGAGATTCGAACTCGTTACGACGTCACTTCCCTCAAGTGCGTGTTCCATGCCGCCGCACCGTGCCCGGTTCCCGTGAAACTCGGCATGATCGAGTGGTTCGGGCCGATCATCCACGAGTACTACGCGGGTAGCGAAGGAAACGGCTTCGTCTACTGCAACTCCGAGTCATGGCTCGCACACCAAGGCACCGTCGGCCAGGCGCTCAACGCGGTGATCCACATTTGCGACGACGAAGGCAACGAGCTTCCGACCGGGGAATCCGGAACCGTGTATTTCGAATCCAACGCGCACTTCGAGTATCACAACGATCCGGAGAAGACGAAGGCTTCTCGAGATCCACTGGGGCGAGGATGGACGACGCTTGGCGACATCGGCTATCTGGATGACGACAAATTCCTGTACCTGACCGATCGCAAGGCGTTCATGATCATCTCAGGTGGGGTGAACATCTACCCCCAGGAATCCGAGAACGTCCTCATCAACCATCCCAAGGTCACGGATGTCGCCGTCTTCGGAATCCCCCACGAGGAATTTGGCGAGGAAGTAAAAGCGGTCGTTCAACCGCTCGCCATGCCGTCGAGCGACGACGAGCGACGCCTGTTGGAACAAGAACTGATCGCGTACTGCAAGCAGCATCTCGCCGACCTGAAATGTCCACGCTCCGTCGACTTCCGCCCGGAACTCCCCCGTCACCCGACGGGCAAGCTCTACAAGCGACTGCTCAAGGACGAGTACTGGGCGGCCGCCGGCCGCAGCATCTAAGTCTTCGTGGCAACTCATCCGTTCCTCGACTGGCCGGGGCCGATTGCTTTCGCCCATCGTGGTGGGGCGTCCGATTCCCCAGAAAACACGATGTCGGCTTTCGCCAAGGCGGTCTCCCTCGGTTATCGGTACGTCGAGACAGACGTCCATGCTTCACGCGACGGGGTGCTGTTCGCGTTCCACGACGATGATCTCCTGCGGACCTGTGGCGTCAACGCCAAGATCAACGATCTCGATTCGTCCGAAGTTGCTGCCATCGCAGTCGAAGGGTCCGAACACATCCCCACCCTGTCCGAACTTGTGACGACGTGGCCGAATCTGCGAATCAACATCGACTGCAAAGCCGATCCTGCTGTCGAGCCGCTGATCGCAGCGATCCGTCACCACGACCTCTACGACCGAGTATGTATCGGCTCATTCAGCGATCGACGCTTGAAGTCCATCCGTGAAGCGTGCGGACCACGACTCTGCACCTCGATGGGACCGAAGGAGGTGGCGATGCTCCGCCTCCGCAGTTGGACGAAATCGCAAGGTCGCGACCTCGCACCGCTCGCGGCCCAGGTTCCGCCTCGACAAGGTCCGCTGCCCATCGTTGATAAACGATTCGTCTCGCACGCACATGAACTCGGCCTTCACGTTCACGTCTGGACGATCGATGATCGGTCAGAGATGCACGAGTTGCTCGATCTCGGGGTCGACGGCATCATGACCGACTCGCTCGCAACGCTTGCTTCCACGCTCAATGAGCGCGGCCAGTGGTCCTGATCAGGCGTCCTTCACGCTCCACGCGCGTTTTGCGACGGGGTCCTTGTCGCTCCAAGGGAAATTGATCCACTTGTCCGTGTACTTCCACACGTAGTCACACTTCACGATCGATTGCGACTTCTCGTACAACACCGCAATCCGACTGTCCGCCATCTGACCCTTGCAGAACTCGAGGACGTGATTCAGCGTGTGTCCGTGTCTGCGACATCGTCGACGATCAAGATCTTCGAATCCTTCAAGTCGACGAGACTCGGGACCGGAGGGAGGATCATTGGCACTGCGAGACGCTCGTTGACGCCGGTGTAGAACTCCACATTCATCGTGTAGGTGTTCTTCACCGAGAGCGCATAGCCCAATGCCCCAGCGGACAACAGTCCGCCACGCGCAATCGCCAAGATGATGTCCGGCTCGTAGCCACTCTCGGCAACCTTGATCGCCAATTCACGACTTGCCACCCCAAAGGACTCCCAGGTCATGATCTCGCGGTCTTGGCTCACCGTTTCTCCCTTTCGGTTCGTTCCCGCAAATCTAGTTCACACACCCTGCTCGAACGGGCAGTGACGACAGCCGCTCGAACAGCAATACCCTCGCGACGCCAAGAATGCCGAGGTCATCACCGACAGTCCTGTCGATGGATCTCGGTAACACGGCTCACCAGCGGAGACTGCCGATGCGTGGAGATCCATGATGAGCTGAAACCGTGGATGATTCTCCGCTAGCCGGCCTGCGAGGGGCCTGGACAACCCATCTCTTCGCAATTCAGCCACCGGATGACCATAGTTCACCTTCGCTTCATGGCGAACACATCAAACACCCATCTGCGACACTTGCGGTGTGACGCAGCGCACCACCACGTCGATCGAAATCACGGTGCCGAGAGCTCATCACCGATCGACATTCCGGTCACTCCAGTTGGGCTCCTACGACCCCACGATTCGCGTCGGCGAACGCGGTCTGATCGCCGTCCGATACGACTCCATCGTCGAGGTCCACTGGGAAACGTTTCAAGGAACGACCACGTACCGCGCAACCCTCACAGGAGACTCCCGGAACCCCCTCCATGTGCTCGAGGGGTTGGTCGGGAGGCACGCGATTCGACCCACCAAGGCTTCTGACCATCCGTCCGTGACACGCTCGATCAGTCGCCATCGCCACCTGCGAATCGCCGCCTCAGGTCTGCCATTCATCGAATCGGTCAAAGCCGTCATCGGACAGAGAATCACGGCACATGATGCTGCACTCCAATGGTCGAGGCTCGTCCGCGCCACCTCGCAACCGGTGCCTGCCTACGAACCGTTCGGGCTCTATGAACTGCCCGATCCGCGCATTCTTGTAGGCCTCGGCGTTTCCTCATTCCACCGAATGGGCATTGAAGAGCGTCGAGCACGAACGATCCGTCAACTAGCCGACCTTGCCGCACGCGGACATTTCGACGACATCACCTCATCGACAAAGCTCCTCGTTCGAACCGAGGCCGTATCAGGCTTTGGGCCGTGGTCACGAGCGGTTGCGGTAGGAAACGCATTTGGCGATCCCGACGCACTTCCCATTGGAGACTTCCACCACAAGAACACCGTGTCGTGGGCGCTCACCAACCGACCACGTGGAACCGACGAGGAGATGACTGCTCTCCTTGAACCCTACGCAGGATGGCGGTGGTGGGTGACGAGATGTCTCAGCATGGAACACCGTGCGCCGCGCTTCGACCACCGTCGACGCAATCTGGACATCAGGGTGATGTGACGATTCCCATGTCGTTCCAGAAGTTCGGCCAACTCTTCGACACCACCGATGGATCGTCGAGGATGATCCCGTCCACCACCGTTCCGAGAATGCCAAAAGCCATGGCGAGTCGATGGTCGTGATGAGTCGCAACCGAACCACCGTGGAGTGCTCCCCCTTCGATCTCGAGCCCATCGCTCGTCGTGCGCACACTCGCACCGAGCCGTGACAATTCACGAGCAAGATCCCCGATGCGGTCGCTTTCCTTGTTGCGCACAAACCCCACACCCGAAATTCTGGTGGTGCCCTTGAGTTGCGTAGCGACGACCGCCCATGTCGGAACGAGGTCAGAACACTCACGCATGTTGACATCGAATGCCGTGAGACGAGAGCTGGGATCCCGACTGACAACCACGTCATCTTGGTCGAATCGAACCGTGCAACCAGACTCTTCAAGCAAGGTGACAATCCGGTAATCACCCTGATCCGACGACGAACGCAAACCTCGAATGCGGACCGATCCACCGTGCAATGCGACCATCGCGAGTGGATACGAGGCGGATGACGCGTCCGGTGGCACTCGGTAATCTGCGGCCGAATAGACGCCTTCTGAAACCTGAATCGACTTCTCTGACACCACGGGCGCACATCCAAAGTGCGCATCACCGCGGCAGTGAGACGGAGGTACGACGTGGACACGGCATCCCCCGGGATGTCGATCGTCAATCCGTTTCTGAGATAGGG
>RFNE01000347.1 GCA_009927375.1 Actinomycetota bacterium
GTCCTGGAGCATGGCTTCAGGGTATCGGTGTCGCCGAACGCGGATGCTGTCGAGCAGACGATCTAGTCGATGATGTCGTCGCCCAAAACCGCCTGAGCGTCTCGCGCGGACGTGATGAACTGGCGCATCTTGACTGCATCCTTCACGCCTGGGGACCTCTCGACTCCACTACTGACATCGACCCCCCACGGTTGCGTTGACAGGATGGCCTCGCGCACATTGTCCGGACTCAACCCTCCCGACAACATCACACGCAACCCCTTCGGCAACTCCTCAAGCAAGGACCAGTCGAAGCGTTCACCCGACCCGGGACGAGCGTTATCCACGAGCACCACATCGGTACCGAACTCGTCGGCGCGGCGCGCGGCATCCGAGCCAGCGACGACTGCCTTGATCGCGAAGCGCACTTCTTGGGTCACCGTACGCACCGCCTCGATGGGCTCGTTGCCATGAAGCTGGACACCCTTCAACCTTGCGGCCCGAGCAATCTCGAGCACGCGCTTTGGATGCTCGTCACGGAACACCCCGACGGTGATCACATCGGATGGCAATCGCTTGACGATGTCGAGCGCCTTCGTCGGAGCGATCTGACGCGGAGACGGCGCGAACACAAACCCGATGGCATCTGCTCCGAGCGCAACCGCGAGCAAGGCGTCCTCTTCGCTCGTGATGCCACAAATCTTGATGAACACGACCCAACCGTAGTTCGGGGGTTGTGCGACCTTGGCGACCTATTTCACTCGGAGGTCGGCAAGCGCGCTCGTCGGGGAGTCGAGACGAGCAGCGACTCGCCGACGAGAACCGCGTCGAAACCTGCGCGCCGAAGGTCCTCTGCATCGCTTCGATTACGGACACCGGACTCCGCTATGCGGACCACGTTGCTCGGGATCACCGACGCCATCCGCAACGCTCGTTCGTGGTCGACCTCGAAGGTGACGAGATCTCGTTGGTTCACACCGATCATCTCAACTCCGAGGTCGAGTGAACGCTCGACCTCTTCCTCGTCGTGGGTCTCGATCAGAACATCGATGCCAACTTCACGGGCCACCCCCACCATGTCGGCCATCTCGGCTGCGGAGAGAACTGCAGCGATCAACAGCACACAGTCGGCACCCATCAAGCGAGCATCTACGACATCGTTCAGCGACACGGTGAAGTCCTTGCGAAGGACCGGAAGTGACGTGAGCGAGCGTGCTTCGGCGAGATCGACTGGCGAACCACCAAAGTGATCGACGTCCGTCAGAACGGAGAGACAACTCGCTCCCCCTTCGACGTACGCCTGGACGAGTGGTGCGATCGGACGTGAGCCCCACAGGTCGCCCTTCGATGGCGATTTGCGTTTGACTTCCGCGATCACGGCAAGAGCCGATCTGGAGTCGCTCCTCAGTCGCGACGCGAAACCACGAGTCGGTGACAGTTGCTGACAGCTCGCGATGAGTTCCGACGTCGATCGATCGTCACGGGCAGCGACTGCCCGGTGTTGTGCGACGATCGACTCGAGATACACGCCTAGATGCCCTTGCCACCCTTTGGAGCGAGGAACGAGAACTCGGGTGCTCCGTCCAGCATCGGTGCGAGTGAAGCAGAGAACGCCTTGAACGCGTCAGTCGACATGTGCGCCTGGAACGACGCCTGGTCGGCGTACACCTCGTAGAACCACACGACGGATTCATTCGCCGCATCGTGGTGGTAGGCGTACATCAAGGTTCCCGCTTCACCCTCTGTGGTGGCAAGACCCGGAGCAACTGCCGCATCGAACGCATCGCGCATCCCTGCCTTGATGGTCAACTTCACTGCTACGCACACCTTGCTCATCTGAATCTCCTTTGAATGTTGAACTAGAAACCGAGGCGCTGGGCGATCACCGATTCAAGGTCGGCGATGGCGACGCGCTCCTGATTGGTCGTGTCCCGATCTCGAATCGTCACTGACTGATCCTCGAGAGTGTCGAAGTCAACGGTGACGCACAACGGCGTGCCGATCTCGTCCTGGCGTCGATACCGGCGGCCGATCGCCTGGGTCTCGTCGTACTCACACATGTATCGCTTGCTCAGCCGACCGAAGATCTCCTTCGCGACTGGAGACAGTGTGTCCTTCTTCGACAACGGAAGCACGGCAACTTGGTATGGAGCGAGTCGTGGATGGAGGCGCAAGACTGTGCGCGTCTCGTCGTTGATGATGTCCTCGTCGTAGGCGGCAAGCAGGAAGGCCGCCATGGTTCGATTCGCGCCGGCAGCCGGTTCCACGACGTACGGCACGTAACGCTCGTTGGTCGTCTGGTCGAAATACTCGAGACGCTGCTTTGAGAATTCCGCGTGACGCTTCAAATCGAAGTCGGTTCGTTGAGCGATGCCCTCGAGTTCGCCCCAACCCCACGGGAACTTGAACTCGATGTCGCTCGTTCCCGCTGAGTAATGCGACAGCTCGTCTGACTCGTGCGCGCGAATGCGCAGCAGATCAGCCGGGATGCCGTGATCGATGTACCACTGCATACGTGCTTCACACCAGTACGAGTACCACTTCGGGCCTTCGGCCGGCGGAACGAAGAACTCCATTTCCATCTGCTCGAATTCACGCGTGCGGAAGATGAAGTTGCCAGGCGTGATCTCATTGCGGAAGCTCTTCCCCACTTGCGCGATGCCGAATGGCGGCTTCTTGCGTGACGTCTGCAAGACATTGGCAAAGTTCACGAACATACCCTGCGCGGTCTCGGGGCGCATGTACACGTCCGCACCCTCCCCCTCGACGGGTCCTGCGTGCGTCTTGAACATCAGGTTGAAGGCACGTGCCTCGGTGAAGGTGCATCCCTTCTTCGACTGCGGGCAGTCACGATCGTCCAACTGATCCTCGCGGAATCGACGCTTGCAGACCGTGCAGTCCACGAGGGGATCACTGAAGTTGGCGAGATGACCGCTTGCCTCAAAAACTTGTGGTGGACCGAGGATTGCTGCGTCGATTAACACCGTGTCGTCACGCTCTTGCACCATTGCGCGCACCCATGCATCTTTCACGTTGCGCAACATGAGCGAGCCGAGCGGGCCGTAGTCATACGACGAACGAAAACCGCCGTAGATCTCCGCGCTCGGATAGACGAATCCGCGACGCTTGCACAGATTGACGATCTGGTCGAGGTCGGTCGCGGGCATTCGTTCAGTCTACGAGACCAGCTAGCGACGACGCTCGAACATTGCGTTACTTCGCAGTCGTCGCTCGTTGTGGAATTCCATCGCACGTGTGGCAAGCGCCGTCACCTCGGACGTCGCTCCGGACTCCTCCGCGCCGAGGGCTGCCACCAATTGCCCACCAAGGATCTGTCGGAGCAGGGAGAGCGCAGCCACGGAGATTCCGACTCCCGAGCGACACCCCTTGCACTGCACTCCGCCATGGCTGATGTCAAAAGCGACGAGATCGTTCTCCACACCACAGGCGACACAACGGTCGAGTTCAGGTGACAGTCCCTCAGCGGCGAGCATCTTCCAATAGAAGGCAGCAACGAGCACCGGCGATGACCCCTGTGCGAGTGTCGTGATGGCACCGAGCAGCATGCGATAGGTCTGAGGGCACGCCTCGCGATCCTGGGTCATGTGATCGGCACCTTCGAGCAGGGCCATACCTGAGGTGAGAACGTCGAGATCCGACCGTAGATCGTTACTGGCCGACAGAAGGTCCACCTGCGAGACGGTGTCGAGGTCCCGTCCCCGGTGCAGCAAGACATCGACATGGTTGAGTGGTTCCAAACGTGCACCAATCTTCGAGGTCGTCTTGCGAACACCCTTCGCGACCGCCCGTACCTTCCCGTGGTGCTCGGTCAACAACACGATGATGCGATCCGCCTCGCCCAACTTGTACGTTCGCAACACGATCGCGTTGTCGCGATAGTTCGTCACGAATCGACTCCTCCGAAACGACGTTCGCGGCGCTCGAAATCGTCGACTGCCATCTCCACGTGTTCGGCGTCGAAGTCACTCCACGGGACATTGAGGAAGACGAGTTCGCTATACGCCAGTTCCCACACGAGCGACGGGGGCAACGTCGTCGGATCGCCGAAGATGATCACGAGATCGGGATCATCAAGTGCGGGAGCGAGTACCGCGAGTTTCAGCGACTCCTCGTCCACGTCGACGCCTTCGGGAATCGTCGCAACCGCATGTGCGAGACGTTCCCGGCCATCGGCACACGTATCGACGATGACGACGACCCCGCGTCGGCTCACATGCCACACGCGATCACCTCGCCTGGTCCCAAACAGGCTGTCGACGAGTCGAGCAATCAGAGCCTCTCGGCGATCGCTCGAGACGTCTCCGCCATATGGACACACCGTGATCCAACGGGCTCCCATCGATGCGATGCTGTCGACGACGGTGTCGATTCGTTTCGACCAGCTCACTGAGTCGGTCTCACACCATTCATCGAGCGATCCGCCACACACGACGACGTGTGACATGGCCACCGCAAACCCTTGTGGTCGCGAGATCTCGCCAGTTGCCATGCGTCTAGTCTCGCACGCCCGCTCGGTAGTGTTGCCGACTGCATGGCCGTGATCGACCCACTCCCCTCTGGCATTCATGTCGCGTGCATCATGGACGGCAATGGTCGATGGGCACGCCGCCGTGGACTGCCACGCACTGACGGCCACACCGCCGGTGAAGAGAACCTCGCAGAGGTTGTGCGACACGCTGCCAAACGAAACGTCGGCTGGTTGACCGTCTTCGGGTTCAGTACGGAGAACTGGATCCGACCGCGTGCAGAGGTGCGACACATCCTCTCGCTCCACAAGAAACTCTTCGGTCGCATCGAGGAACTGAATGCCAACAATGTCCGGGTGCGCTGGATAGGGCGACCATTTGATGAGCCAGAAGCCAAGACCCCGAGCGTGGTCCAGAAAGCCATCCGACAAGCCATCGAAGACACCGCACACAACACGGGCATGGTGCTCACGGTCGCGTTCGACTATGGCTCTCGAGCCGAGATTGTGCGTGCGGTGAACACGGTTCGGCGATCACACACGTCACCTTCCGTCGAGGAGATCTCGTCTGCGACGTACCTCCCCCAAATGCCACCAGTCGATTTGCTGATCCGAACTTCGGGAGAGTCACGCATTTCCAATTTCCTCCTCTGGCAGATTCCCAGTGCGCGCATCTTCTTCACCGAGCGGACGTGGCCCGACTTCGATGCAACCGAGTTTGATGCTGCGCTTGCCTTGCTCGACACGAACCCTCGCACATGACGAAACTCGGAGTCGAGGATCTCCTCGACGCGACGGTCGATCGTCTCGAACGGTCCGAGTCGCGTCCGGGCCAAGTGACCATGGCGCGAGAGATCACGTCGGCGATCGAGTCGGGTCGCCACCTCATCGTGCAAGCAGGCACTGGCACCGGAAAGTCGCTTGGATACCTCGTGCCTGTTGCGCTCTCGGGTCGCAGGACGGTCGTCGCCACCTACACCAAAGCCCTACAGGACCAGCTGGCGAAGTTCGATCTACCGCTCGTGGCAAGCGTCGTCGAAGCAGAACTGGGTCACGATCTCACCTTCGCAGTGCTGAAAGGCAGGAGCAACTATCTCTGCCTGCAGCGCGTCGACGAATTGAACGACCGGTCACAGCAACTTGACGTCGATCCAGCCGGAACCGCGGCGGTGCGAAAGTTGATCGAATGGTCGCACGAAACGCTCACGGGCGATTCGGGTGACATCGACTGGTCGCTTTCCGACAACGCATGGCGTCAAGTCTCCGTGACGAGCGAGGAATGCCCAGGGGCGCGCAAATGTCCGCGAGGCAACGACTGTTTTGCGGAGCGCGCACGCGCACTCGCTCAAGAATCCGACGTCATCGTCGTCAATACACACCTCTACGCACTCGACATCGCATCCGACGGATCGATCCTCCCGGACCACGACGTCGTGATCTTCGACGAGGCGCACCAACTCGAGGATGTCGTCAGTTCGTCCGCGTCTGTTGCAATCGGTCCCGGTCGCGTCGCATCGATTGCAAGCACCATCCGCAGCGTGATCGCCGACGACGCGCTCTACACCAGGTTCGGTCGTGCGGGAACATCTCTGACCACCGCACTTGCAGCTCGCAGCGGACAACGCGTTGCGCTTCCACTCGAACAGTCGATCGCCGATGCATTGGTCGAGCTTCGTCTGTGCACGGACGATTCGCTCACGGCAGTGCAAGCGATTTCCTCGGAGAATGAATCGGTGAAGCAAAAGGCGCTCCGAGCGGTCACCACCGCGACGCGACTCATCGAGCAGATCGACAGCTGTTTGACCGCGAGCGCGTCCTTCGTCGCTTGGGTATCAGGTTCGGCGGATCGCCCGTTGCTGGAGATCGCACCGCTCAACGTCGCGCCACTGCTCGCCGAACGCGTGTGGACCAAGCGCACGGCCGTATTGACGAGCGCGACGATCCCTGCCTCACTTCCCCAACGCGTCGGAATCGACATGGGCACCTGCGACGCGATCGATGTCGGAAGCCCGTTCGACTACGAAAACAGCGGCTACATCTATTGCGCCAAACACCTGCCGCCGCCGGGGACGGACGCGCGCGACGATGCAGTGAACCAGGAGATCATCGATCTCATCACCGCGGCTGGTGGTCGGACCCTTGCACTCTTCACCACTTATCGCGCGATGCACCTCGCTGCAGATGCTGCACAAGAGCGCACCGACTTCCCCATCCTGCGCCAGGATGATCTCCCAAAGATGGCGCTTGTCGAAGCGTTCAGCGACGAGCCGGAGTCCTGTCTGTTCGCCACTGCGGGTTTCTTCCAAGGCGTCGACGTCCCTGGTGACACCCTCAGCCTCGTGATCATCGACAAGATCCCATTTCCAAGACCCGACGATCCGCTGCTCAGCGCGCGCCGGGACGCGATCGGACAGACCGCATTTGCCGAGATCGACATTCCGATCGCAGCAACACAACTCGCTCAGGCCGCGGGACGATTGATTCGCACGTCATCAGACAAGGGAGTCGTGGCGATCCTGGATCCCCGCCTCGCGACCAAGTCCTACGGACGCCTGCTCGGAGCACAACTCCCATCACTGAAGCGCACGATCACCCGCAGCGAAGTTCTCAGCTACCTGCACGATCTGTCGCGTTCACGATGAGTCGATAACCCATACCGCGGACGGTCGCGATCAGCTTTGGTGAGTCGGGTTGGTCTTCGACCTTGACCCGCAGTCTCCGAATGTGCGCGTCGACGAGTCGGCTGTCGCCAAGGTATTCATAACCCCACACACGTTCGAGGAGTTGGTCACGTGAGAGGACCATGTTGGGATGATCGGCGAACTCACAGAGCAAGTCGTATTCGGTTCGCGTCAGGGAGATTTCGACCCCCTTCTTCAACACGATGCTGAGATCTCTTCTCACTTCGATGTCACCGAAGGTGCTGACTGATCCAATCCCACCAGAGCCAGCCAGATGAGTTCGCCGGATCGAGGCACGAATTCGTGCCGCAAGCTCCTTGGTGTTCACAGGTTTGGTGACGTAGTCGTCCGCACCCGCTTCGAGACCAACGACGAGGTCATGGGTGTCCGTCTGCGCAGTGACGATGATGATCGGCACGGTGCTCAGACGCCGCAGCGACCTACACACCTCGAACCCGCTCATGTCCGGCAATCTCAAGTCGAGCAGGACGAGGTCAGGACGAACGACGGGGAATGCCTTGATGCCGGACTCGCCGTCGACGGCCTCCTCCACCCGATAGCCCTCATCTTCGAGGCTGAGCCGCAACGCCGTACGGATGTTGGGGTCATCCTCGATGAAGAGCAGCGTTGCCACGCCTCGCATTCTGCCCGACCGGGCCGAATTGTTACAGAAAACGCACACTTTCAGCCCTAAAGCGTCAAACGGGGGGAGCAGAGTTGAGCCACTGAACCGATGGGTCCATGCTCCCCCTTGGGCCCATCGGTTCCGGTTCACTTCCCTGCCATGCTGAGAGCGTGGCGCGACCACCCCTTCGATTCCGTCTCGGCCTTCGCGGTCGAATGGTGACGTTCTTCGGTCTTGCAGCGTTGGCCGCGGCGCTCGCACTCAGTGTCGTGACCTACGCGAGCACGCGGTCGTATCTCCTCAGCCAACGAACCGTCGTCGCCAAACGTCAAGCGTTCAACAATGCCCAACTCGTGCGCACGGTGATTGCGGGAGACCGCTCAAACGTGGCCGATGTGATGACGAACATTCGTAGCGAACGAGGCGGGTACGCGGTTCTCCACCTTGACGAAACCGAAACCAACGCCGAAAGTTTTTACGCCCAGGAGCCACTTCGCTTCACGCAGTCCAACCTGCCAGCACAACTCGTCGGGCGCACCCTGGCTGGATCGAGCGGTCGCCAGCGCTTCACCTTCAATGGACAGCCCTACGAAGGAGTAGGCGTCGCGATCCCCTCACTCGGTGCCCAATACTTCGAGGCGTTTCCACTCGACGACGTTGAGACGACCCTGCGCACGATCCAAACGACGCTCCTCGCAGGCGTAATCCTCATCACTATCGCAGCGGGCTTTCTTGGTTTCGTCATGAGTCGTACCGCACTTCGACCGCTTGCGCGAGTCACGAAGGCTGCCAACACCATCGCAACTGGACGACTCGACACGCGGCTCGATCCCGAGGACGATCCAGACCTTGACCAACTCGTGGACTCGTTCAACGACATGGCAGATGCGGTGCAAGCGCGAATCGAACGCGAACAACGCTTTGCGAGCGACGTAAGCCACGAACTTCGGAGCCCCGTCACCGCACTGGCTGCGGCTGTTGACGTCATCGTGGCTCGCCGAGACGACTTCACCGAACGCAATCGCCAAGCAATCGACATCGTCGCCTCGCAGGTCAAGCGATTCGACCGCACCGTGATCGACCTCCTCGAACTGTCGCGCATGGACGCTGGGGCGAGCGAATCGAGTTTGGATGACGTCGATCTGGCCGACTTCATCGGACGCGTGATGAATCGATACGGATTCGCAACAGTCCCCTTCGAGGTCTCCTCGACCGCCAGTGCGACGACGACCGGCCTCCTCGATCGTCGTCGTATCGAACGCATCATCGTCAACCTTCTCGAAAATGCACGCGACCACGCTGGAGGCGCAACGCGTGTGACACTCCACGCGCGCGACGAAGATTTCGTCATCGCAATCGAGGATGACGGGCCAGGGATCGCGGTCAGCGAGCGTGAACGCATCTTCGAACGATTCGCACGCGGTTCAGCTTCACGCAACTCCACCGGTTCAGGACTCGGGCTTGCGATCGTGGCCGAGCATGCCCGAGCACTTGGCGGAAGTGCAACAGTCGAGAACTCGGCGTCCGGTGGTGCGCGGTTCATCGTGACACTTGCGCGACGACCACAGACCGACGAGAGCATGGTCGAATCGTGAAGTCGAAGAACCTCGCGTTGGTGGTTTCCCTTGCAGCACTCTGCGCGTCGTGTGCCATTCCCAGTGGCGGCGACTTCCAGGCGATCCCCGACTCCGAAGTTCCGTACGAATTGGCCTCGCCACGTACCACCCTTGCACCGAGCGCTGTCACGACGATCCCAGGCTCCGACACGTCAACGGAGGCAATCGATGCGTACTTCATCAGCAATTCGCGTGTGCTCAAGATCGTCCGACTGGTTGCCGCTCCCGCCGGACCGGACCAAGCACTCGCGACGCTCAGTGCCCTCGACACGCTGGACCCCGCCCTTGCGGGACTGCGCACGGCGATTCCCAAGACCTTCTCCGCGACGGTTTCCGTTGAGCGTGGCGTCGCAAGCGTTGATTCGACTCGTGGACTGCTCGACACCTTGAGCCCACTCGATCAGCGACTTGCCGTGGCCCAGATCGTGCTCACATTGACCAGTCGACCCGGAATCGGTCAGGTGCTCTTCTCCGTCGATGGCGTGCCAACCGGCGTGCCCCGAGGCCGAGGAGATCTTGCCGGTCCGCTCACCCCCGTCACCTTCGACGACTACTCGAGCCTCGTGATGACGAGCTAGAGGACCTTAGTAGCCAAGACGTTCGACTCGATCTGCTCGCTGCTGCCAGTTCTTGTCGACGACCACCGTCAACTCCAGCCGAACACCTTTTGGAAGTTGAGGCTTGACGGCCTGCCGAACCGCCTTGAGCATCGAGCCGCCCTTGCCGATCACCATGCCCTTTTGACTCTCGCGCTCGACCACAATCTCACACACCACCGCACCGTCATCCGAAACGGTCGCACGCGTTGCAATTGAGTAGGGCAACTCCTCGTCTGTTCTCTCCAGGAGAACCTCACGGACGAGTTCAGCCACCCACGTCACATCATCGGTTTCGCTGACCATCTCGGGCGGGTAGAGGAACTCACCCTCTGGCATCAACTCCAAGAGGTGGGCCTTCAGCGCATCGATACCGTCGCCCGTCACGGCAGACACCGGAAAGTACGACTCCGCATTGAATTTCGCAGCGCGAGTCAACTGCGCAAGCATCTGCTCACGCGATGCCCTGTCAGCCTTGTTCAACACGACGACGCACCGCGCCATGTCGACCTGCGAAGCAACCCACTCGTCACCCTTGCCGATCGGCTGTGTCGCATCAATCACGAGACACGTGACGTCGACGTCCTTGGTCGAACCGAGTGCAGTGGCGTTGATCTTCTCGCCGAGTGCAGAGACCGCCTTATGCAGACCCGGCGTGTCGACGAACACTGCCTGCGATTCACCGCTCGTAAGGATTCCCCGAATCGCCGTGCGGGTGGTTTGCGGCTTGTTCGACACGATGCTCACTTTTCGCCCGACAAGCGCATTCAGCAGTGTGGATTTGCCGACGTTCGGACGACCGACGAGTGACACGAAGCCTGAACGCACACCGTGAGGCTAGTTCTGCCACACTGGAGTCGTGTCGGAAATCAACTTCAAGAAGTGGTTCGATCGCATGCAGCCACAGACGCTGCAGATCGCCACGTGGCTCTTGTACTTCGACGGGTTCTTTGCTCTCGTCGATCTGCTGGATGGTGGCGGAGAGATGTACTACCTCCGCCTTCGATACACGGGAGGACTCCTCATCGGTCTCGTCGTCATCGCGCTCTATGCGGGTGGTGGACTGCTCATGGCCAATGAACGACGCTTGGGGTACAAACTGAGCGTCGCGGCAGCGATCAGCCCCTTTCTCATCAATTTCATCGTCTATTCCGACGTCGGCGCCTCGCTGCGCTATCGGGTCCTTGGGAATGGAATCATCAGCTTCGCGTTCAATGTCGCCCTACTCGCGCTCCTGCTCCATCGGCAAAGCAAGGAACATCAGCGCATCTGGTTCCGCTGAGCCAGAACCGTCGGTTCGTAGGGCCTCGCCTCGATCTGCCAAACTGCCTACATGACCACGATCATCAAGAGCATTGACGAACTCCCCTCGCACATCGGCGAGCACCTCGGTTACAGCGACTATCTGGAGGTGACCCAGGAGCGCGTGCAGCTCTTCGCCGACGCAACCGGCGACCACCAATGGATCCACCTCGACGTCGAAAAGGCGAAGTCCGGCCCCTTTGGCGGAACGATCGCGCACGGCTATCTCACCCTTTCGCTCGGACCAGCACTGCTTCCGCAATCTGGCGCGTCGAGGGGATCAAGATGGGTGTCAACTACGGCACGAATCGCGTTCGATTCATGGCCCCGGTTCCCGTCGGCGCAAAGCTGCGCGCAGGTGCCAAGTTGATGAACGTCGAGCCGGTGACCGGTGGCGTGCAGGTGACGATCGAGGTCACCTTCGAGTGCGAGGGCGCGTCGAAGCCTTCGTGCGTCGCTGAAGTGATCTTCCGCTACTACGCCTGAGCTGGAAAGTCTCGGCGGACGCTCGCCGCGATCTTTCCGAACGCGTCCAACGTGTCGAACGTCGGATAGTCAACACACCACGGAACGAATCCCCCGCAGCCAAGCGCGATGTACTCGCGAATCTTGGCCTCGACCTCGTCCGGCGTACCGACGAGATTCGAGTCACGCCACTGCTCGAACGGTTCGCCCCTGATGCTGAGCGCCTGACCGGCGCGAAGCTCCGCCTCAGTGGAGCGAATCAGAATTTCCGGCGACCACGTCTTGACGATCGACGCCTCGTCGCGGCCGACCGCAGCACAATGCCCCTTCAGGATCTCGCGCTTCCGTGCGAACTCCTCTGGTGTCCCACCGAAGTTTGAATAGTCGGCGTATTGGGCAACAACTCGCAACGTGAGCTGCTCTCCTCCGCCGCCGATCCAAATCGGCGGGCGTGGGTGTTGCAGCGGCTTTGGATCGCAATTCGCTCGCGAGAGCTGGTAGTACTTGCCTTCATACGTCGTCTCACTCTTCGTCCACATTGACGTGACGATCTCAACCGCCTCCCGCAGCATCGCAATACGGTCTTTGGGTACCGGAAACGGATAGCCGTAGCCGCGACACTCGTTTTCGTACCAACCGGCACCGATGCCCCAGTCCAACCGGCCACCGGAGATGACGTCGAGGCTGGAGGTGATCTTGGCCAATAACGATGGTGGTCGATAAAGGTTGCACCCGACCATCTGGCCGAGCCGTATGGTCTTCGTCAATTGACTGATGGCCGCCATCGTCGTCCAGCACTCGAAGACCGCTTCGTGCGCGGGACGTGGAACGTTGTGAAAGTGGTCGTATACCCAGATCGAGTCGAAGCCAGCCTGTTCGGCCCGCACGGCGACATCGACCGATGCCTGCCACTTCTCCGCTGCGGTCGGAATGCTGACGAGCTCCATCTTCCAGCCCTGCGGCATGAACACGCCGAACGTGATGGATGAGTTGTGGATGCTCGTCATAGGGGCAGGTCTCCCGTCGCCTTCTTCGTCGAACCGTGATCCTTGAACGCGGCGATCGTGCGCTGAGCGATGCGCATCTGGTGGATCTCGTCTGCACCGTCGGCGAATCGACTCCACCTCGCCTGCTGCAGCATTCCCGCAAGCGGAGTGTCGGTCGAGTAGCCGAGCGCACCGTGCACTTGGATCGCGCGATCGACGATGTTCCACAAACTGTTGGCGACGAAGTGCTTGGCCATCGACACTTCTGACGTGAAGTCGAGACCGTGTTCAATCTTGTACGCAGCGTGCAGAATCATCAGTTTTCCTTGATACATCTCCATCGCTGAATCTGCGATGAGCCACTGAATTCCCTGCTTCTCGGCCAGGAGCGAGCCGTGCGAGTACCGCTCGAGTGAGCGAGCGACCATCATGTCGAGCGCCGCTTCAGCCTGGCCGATCCAGCGCATGCAATGTGCGAGTCGCGCCGGCCCGAGTCGGTACTGACCGAGCAGGTGACCCTGACCGCGACCGCCCAACATGTTCGTAGCCGGCACGCGCAAGTCGGTGATGCGAATCTCACAATGATTGTGACTGCCCGACATCGTTTCGACGTCGCGCACGACCTCCCAACCGTCACTTGGAATGTCGACGATGAAGCACGAATTCGCAGCCTGCGGCAGATCGGGGTCGTCCTCCGTCCGGGCGACGAGCAATGCAAACTGTGCACCACGCGCACCCGAGATGAACCACTTGTGGCCGTTGATTACCCATTCGTCGCCATCCTGGTAAGCGGTCGTGCGAATGAGCGTCGGATCGCTTCCCGCGACTTCGGGTTCCGTCATTGCAAAGCACGAGCGCGCGGTGCCCTCACACAACGGCTTGAGGTACTTCTCTTTCTGATCGGGAGTTCCCCAGTGGAGCAACGTGTGCTGGTTCCCTTCGTCGGGGGCCTGTGCGTTGAGCACGTAGGGACCGATACCAACCTTGCCCGCTTCTGCCGACACTGCGGCCATCGCAGTCGGTCCAAGTCCCATGCCACCCCACTCCTTGGGCATGTGCGGAAGCCACAATGACCAGTCCTCGCGGGCGGTCTTGCGCAACGAGACGATTGCCTTGACCACCTGCGAACGGTCGGATTGATCGATCGAGTCCCAACGCGGCCGAACCACCTGGTCCATGAACTCGCGAACCTTGAGCCGGACCTCTTCCACCTCAGGTGGAAACGAAAAATCGATCACTCACGACCCCCAGTGTGTTGAACGTCTCGACGCTAGCAAGCACCTCAGTCGGTATCGAAGGCGTGCGTGGGTCGTAACCTTCCTTCGTGGCTCGGAATCGCTCTCACCGCCCCTCGTGGGACACCGAGGGACTCCTACAGGGAGACGCGAAGCGTGCTGCCGTGCAGGACATGTTCGACCAGATTGCCCCGCGCTATGACCTCGTGAACCGCATCATGACCTTTAGGCTTGACGTGCGTTGGAGGAAGATCGCCCTCCGAGCGCTCGGACTGCCGGAACGAAGCGTCGTCCTCGACTTGGCGAGTGGCACGGGTGACATGTGCATCGACCTCGCTGAAGCAGGTCTTTCGCCAATCTCGATCGATCTTTCCTATGGAATGCTGCACGCTGGACGAAGCGATGCCCCTCGGGTTCAAGCCGACATCCTGCAACTTCCCGTGCCTGACTCGAGTGTCGATGGCGTGACCTGCGGCTTTGCACTTCGCAATCTCGTGGACCTCGCCGCGTTCTTCAACGAACTCCACCGAGTCGTCAAACCGAACGGTCGCATCAGTCTGCTCGATGTCGGCGTGCCTCACAATCCCTTGATTCGATTCGGAAATGGGATCTACTTCGGAAAGATCGTGCCGCTCATCGGAGGACTCCTCTCTGATCGCGCCGCGTATCGCTACCTTCCCAAGAGCGTTGCGTACCTTCCGGAGCCGACTCGCCTCGTTGCACTTCTCGAGTCCGCTGGTTTTGAACACGTCGTTCACCGCCAACTGAGTGGCGGACTGACACAGTTGCTGCACGCCACGAGGTCGCGTTGAAGATCGTCGTTCGCCCGCTGCGGGACTTCACCGACTCCACCATCGACCTGAACGACTTCTGTGGATCGTCTGGTCACCTCTTCGTTCGCGACGGAATCGGAATTGCTGGACGCGGCGTCGTCACACGGACGGACCACGATGGCGCGCGATCCATCCTCGAATCGCTCGAAGTCGACGGCCCACAGGACCACCCTGGGACCCGACCCCTCGTCATCGGCGCGCTTCCCTTCGATCGGCGCGCGGAAGGCGAATTCGTCCTCCCCGAACAGTGGATCATCAAGACCGACGATGGCACCGAGTGGTTTGCGCACGTCGAAGGATCGATACCCAACCTTGACATCCCTCCCGCCATTGGCATCAACGAACAGTTTTCAGGTGCGACCCGGAATCGAAGTCGAGCGGTACCTATCAGCAGTTGGAGCCATTCGCGACGCCGTGCGATCGGGAGAGATCACCAAAGCAGTGATTGCCCGCGACGTCATCGTCGAAGCGTCTGATCCGATCGACGTCCATGGGCTCCTTCTCCGGCTGAAGGCGTCGTTCGGCTCCAGTTATCGCTACTCCTTCGATGGCTTCATCGGCGCATCGCCCGAACTCCTGGTCGAGATTCGCGGATCGGAGATCTTCAGTCATCCACTCGCCGGAACCACGCCACGCACGGGCGATCCCGTCACCGACGAACGACTGGCCAGCGAATTGCTCGCGAGCCCAAAGAACCAGATCGAACACCGTGTCGTTATCGACATGGTCCACGACACACTGCTCCCTCACTGCTCGTTCCTCGACTGGGAGCCGGAACCGACCGTCGTGAAAGTGGCAAACGTGCAACATCTCGGCACGAGGCTTCAAGGTGCCCTTTCGACGCCCAGGCTGCACGTCCTCGATGCGGCACGAATGTTGTCACCGACGCCGGCACTCGGAGGATTCCCGCGTGACGCCGCCCTCGAACTCATCGAGCGCCACGAAGGACTCGATCGTGGCCGATACGGAGGAGCGGTCGGCTGGTTCGATTCACGAGGTGACGGAGCATTTGCCGTGGCCATCCGCTGCGCGGACCTGAGTGCAGACCGCCGAACCGCTCGGTTGTTTGCCGGAGGCGGGATCGTGGCTGAAAGTGAGCCACTCTCGGAACTCGCTGAGACTCAGGCGAAGTTCCAGGCGATGCTCGCCGCCATCATCCGCCCGTAGAAAAAGCCGCCTCCAGAGCAGAAACAACCGCGTCGTTCAGCTGGCGGTGAATCTCGACATTTTGCGCACGATCCGTTCGAACGTGCGAGAGGCGCACCCCATCGCGGAGCGAAACCTCGATGAGCCGTTCTTCACTGTCGACCTCGTGATACTCGATGCCATGGGCTTTGCACAGTGCGGCGAAGTCCGTTGAATGCGGCGTTCCGAACAGCTTTTCGAACTGATCGTTCTCCAGTGCCTCGGCCTGCGGAAGGAAGGAGAAGATTCCCCCACCGCGATTGTCGATGAGCACGATGTGCAGATCGACGGCATGATCGACGATGTTGACGAGTGATGACGAGTCGTGGACGAGCGCCACGTCGCCGATCAAAACCGACACTGGCTCCCGCGAACCGAGCGCAACACCAATCGACGTGGCGATGACGCCGTCGATGCCGTTAGCACCCCGATTTGAGAGCACGCGAAGATCGTTTCGACGACCGCCGAACCACTCCACGTCGCGGACAGGCATGCTGGACGACACCACGAATGCCGTGTCGTCACCCAATTGATCGACGAGGAGATGGGCGACCTTGGCCTCATGGAGCGCTGCACCTGACATTGATTCATCAATCACCGTTCGCGCGATGGTTTCTGCCGCGACCCAGGATGCAAGCCACTGCTCATCGGGGCAGCCGACGACTTCACCGATCGCAGCCAACGTCGCCTCGATCGGCCCGGTCACCGAATGTGTGACGACGCGGTCGGGATCCGTCACCACGGGACGACGAGAGACCGCTATGTACGTTGCCTTCGACTGAGCGAGCCAGGCGTTGACGACCTTCGACACTGGTGGCTCCCCAATTCGCAGAATCACGTCGGGGCGGAGACGGTCCTGCAACACATTTGACCTCAGGATCGGATCAGCGGCCGAGATGATCGGCGCGTGCGGAAGTCGGTCATCCAAGACGCGAAGCCCGCTTCGCGGATCCGCAATGATTGGCCAACCGAGTCGACCGAGCCATTCACTGGCGACATCGAAATCGGCGATTCCTTCTCCAGCCACGACCACCCACGAGTGCTCTTCAACAGTGGTCCAATCGACGAGTCAAGATGAACCCGAACGTCCTGACGTGAACTCACCTCGCCCCGTGGAGGCAAGTCTCCAGCAGTGCCGACGAGCGGCTCACGGAAACCGAGATTCAGATGGACTGGTCCGGGGTTGTGCGATGCGAGCGAAGTGGACCACGCGGATTGCGCAATTCCTCTCCACGATGGAGCGTCGGCAGAACTCTGTGGTTCCACATTGATGAAGTCCCGCACGGCCGAGCCATAGAGCTCTTGCTGATCGATGGTCTGTGGAGCACCCACTCCGTGCAACTCAGGAGGACGATCCGCCGTGCAGACGATCATTGGCACGAGCGAGAGACCGGCCTCAACGACTGCTGCATGAAAATGGGTTGCTGCCGTCCCGGATGTGCACAGCACGACTGCAGGGATACCTGTTGCAACGCCGATTCCGAGGGCACAGAATGCGGCCGAACGCTCGTCGTGAAATACATGGACATCAATTTCGTAACGACCAGCAAGAGCTACGGCGAGTGGGGTGCTCCGCGAACCGGGAGCTACGACTGCGTGCTTCAGCCCAAGCGCGATCCACTCATCCACGAGCGTGGCGCAAAACGTCGCTCCATCCGAATGTTGCTGAACCATCCCCTCTATCGTGGCATCTGTGAAGGTCGAAATCTTCTCCGATCTCGTCTGCCCGTGGTGCTTTATCGGCAAACGGCGCTTCGAGCGGGCCGTTGAGGCACTGAAGGGCGAAGGTTTGGCAGACGACCTCGAAGTCGTCGTCCGGCCGTTCCAACTCGATCCGACGGCTCCACTGAACGAGTCGACCCCCGTCGCTCTCGCCTACGCGAAGAAATTCGGCGGACCCGAGAAGGCGGAAGCGATCCTGCGTCACGTGACCGACGTCGCCGCAGCAGACGGAATCACGTTCAACATGGACATTGCCCTCCGTGCGAACACCCTCGCCGCACACCGACTCCTTGCCTATGTGGAGTCACACCATGGCGCGCAAGCCCAAATGGACGTCAATGAGGCGATCATGAACGCGTATTTTCGCGACGGACGAGACATCGCCGACTTCCGTGTTCTCGCCGACTGTGCAACGGCCGCCGGCTGTGAGCCACAGGACGTCATCGAGATGCTCGAATCGGATGTGTACCGAGACGAAGTTGCGGAGTGGCTGGCGGTCGCTGCGGAGAACGGCATCACTGCCGTCCCGACGTTCATCATCGACGATCGCTGGTCGATCCCAGGCGCGCAAGACTCGGAGATGTTCGAGCGAGTCCTGCGACGAATGCTCACGCAAGCATCATGAAGCTTCCCCACACGGAAATCGGTTCAGGAGAACCTTCACTCACCTTCGTGCATGGATTCACTCAAACGCGGGCCACATGGCACACGGTTGTCTCTCTCCTCAAGGATCATTTTCGCTGCGTCACTCTCGACGCACCGCATCACGGAGAGGCACAGTCCGTCGATGTCGACTTCGACACCGCATCAGATCTCATCGCCGAAACTGCATCGGGTTCGATCCTCGTCGGATACAGCATGGGGGGCCGGATGGCACTCAGCGCGGCAATTCGACACTCCGCCCCACTCCGCGGCCTCATTCTTGTAAGCACCACTGCCGGGATTGCAGACGATGCCGAACGCCTTGAACGCACACGCTCAGATGAAACGCTTGCCCAGCGGATCGAGTCGATTGGCACTGCTGCTTTTCTCGAGGAGTGGACCGCGCAGCCGATGTTCGCAGAGACGACGGTCGATGCCGACGATCTCAAGGCGCGCCTCACCAACAGCCCAGCGTCACTCGCTCGAAGCCTCCGCTCTTGTGGCGCCGGGGCCCAATCATCCCTGTGGGACCAACTCCCATCTCTCCAATTACCTACCTTGATCATCACGGGCGCGCGCGATGTCAAGTACGGAGAACTTGGCCGAAGGTTGCAGGATTCGATCTCGGACAGCGAACTCGTCGTGATCGACAACGCGGGGCACGCGGTTCACCTCGATCAGCCGTCCCAAGTTGCCGATGTCATTGCTGACTTCGTGTCGCGGCGAATCGTTGCCTAAGAGGCAACCAAACCGAACGCCAACAACATTCCGACCATCAACTGCACGCGAGCCGTTCCACCCAATACGGGGATCAACTCGGCGCCGCGTGCCCCTCGCAAGATTCGCGAGACCGGCGAATAGGCAAGGACATATCCCGCCAGCGCAACTGCTGCCCAGGGTCGATGGAGTGCAAGTGAAGCGACGCCGACTGCGGACAAAAAGATGATCGCGCAGTACAGCCGTCGGGTCATTTTGTCTCCGATTCGAACCGCAAGCGTCTTCTTGCCGGACTGTGCATCGGTTGGGATGTCGCGAAGATTGTTGACGATCAGCAGTCCAACCGCCAATGCTCCGACGATGCACGATGCAACAACATCGATGACGTCGATCCGTTCACTCACGGCATACGTCGTCCCGAGCGTGGCGACGACCCCGAAGAACACGAACACGAACAGCTCACCGAATCCGAGGTAGCCATACGGTGATGGTCCGCCTGTATATGTCCAGGCAGCGACGATGGATGCCACGCCAACAGCAATCAGCCACCATGACGTCGTAGCGGCGATGCCGAGTCCTGCGAGAGCGGCGATCAAGAACGAAAGGTACGCGGCACGCTTGACCACACTGGCCGGAACGAGTCCCGAGCCAACGAGGCGCAACGGTCCAACACGGCGCGAATCAGTGCCCTTCACGCCGTCGGAGTAATCGTTGGCAAAGTTGACGCCGACTTGTAGCGCGAGGCTCACAATGAGCGCGAGGACAACGTTGTCAATGTGTGTCATCGAATCACCATCGCGAGCGACGACCGTTGCGTACCCAACTGCCACCGGAACGATCGCGGCAGGCAACGTCTTTGGCCGCGAACCCGCGATCCACACTCGCACTGGAATACTCACCCTCTCAGTGTCGCACGGCTGCTTCCCATAGCCTGTATTCGTGCATCGGCTGATCGCAATCGACCTTCCCGCCTCAGATCGATTCGTGGAAATCCTCGAGCGTGCGTGGAACGACGGCGATGCGGTCCTCCCCCTCGATCAGCGCCTTTCTCCCGCGTTACGGCACGAACGTGCCAAGAATTTTGGTGCGAGCAGGATCCACACTGAATCCGTCGTCATCGAGCTCGACGGCGGCTCGACCATGAACGATGACGAGGCCCTCGTCATCGCCACGAGTGGATCGACCGGAGTTCCCAAAGGGGTCGTCCACACGCATTCGTCGCTTGCGGCGTCAGCGAGCGCCACCGCGTCCGCGCTTGATTTGTCGTCTCGCGATCATTGGTTGGTCTGCATTCCTGTTTCACACATCGGCGGATTCAGCGTCATCACCCGCGCCCGCCAGAGCGGAGCACTGCTGACCCTCCACGACGCCTTCTCTGCCAGCCGAGTTGAAGAGGCAGGCCGAGGCGGATGCACGCATGTGTCGTTGGTGCCGACGGCATTGCGACGAATCGACCCCAAGGTGTTCCGACGCATCCTCCTTGGAGGGCAGACCGCGCCAACAGACTTGCCCCTCAATGTGACCGTGACCTACGGCTCGACAGAGACAGGGGGTGGCATCGCCTACGACGGCCGCGCTCTCCCTGGAGTTGAAGTCCGCGTCATCGATGGCGAAATTCAGGTGAAATCACCGACGCTCTTTTCGAGATACATCGGAAGCGACGACAACAGGACGATCGACGGATGGTTCAGAACGGGTGACGCGGGTTTCATCTCCGCTGGTCGACTTGAGGTCACCGGCAGACTGACCGACATGATTATCAGCGGTGGAGAAAACATTTGGCCGCAGCAGATTGAGCGAGTGCTCCGCAACATCCCCGATGTTGAAGATGCCGCGGTCGTCGCGGTTGACGACGCCGAGTGGGGCCAAGTCGTCGAGGCGTATCTGGAAACGTCGCGAAACGTGACACGAGAGGAAGTTCGAGACGCGGTTCTCGCCCATCTGCCGAGCTACTGCGTGCCAAAAATGGTCTTCTGCCTCAAATCATTTCCTCGCAACTCGGGTGGAAAGGTTGAGAAAGCCAATCTCTCACGAACTACGTGATGATC